>CATMIT010000038.1 GCA_950069165.1 uncultured Flavobacteriales bacterium | reverse complement strand
TTAAATAGCAACATCTCTGCAATATCTGTTTCTGGAAAATTTACGCTCAGCACTGTATACAAACTGTTGTCCATATCTGTGCATTTTCCGTAAAACTGAACTTCTGGCATTTCTGTTTTAAATTTTTCAATCATATAGGATTTTAAACCTTTTATGTATTTTGTTTCTTCTTCCAAATGCTCATAAGCCATCTCCATGGCCATAGCAAGGGCTGCAATACCATAAACATTCTCAGTTCCAGCACGCATATTTCTTTCTTGTGCTCCTCCTCTTAGTAGTGGTTTTATCTGAATATTTTCTGATATATATATAAAACCCACTCCTTTTGGACCATGAAACTTGTGAGCAGAAGCAGCCATAAAATCGATATTTAGCTCTTGCATATTAAAAGGAAAGTGTGCTATGGTTTGTACCGTATCCGAATGAAAAATAGCATTGTTTTCTTTACAGATTTCTCCAATTTGTTTTAAATCCTGAATAGTTCCTATCTCATTATTGGCATGCATAATGGATACGAAAGTTCTGGGATTATTTTTAAGCAGTTCTTTAAGATGGGATAGAGAAACCACTCCATTTTCATCAATATCTATGTAAGAAAGTTTAATTTTTCCTGTTTCTGCCAAATCCTCCAAAGGATATAAAACTGCATGATGGGAAATCCTGGAAGTGATAGCATGTTTTATTTTATAATCCTCTATTCCACACTTAATTGCCATATTATCCGCCTCTGTTCCCCCTGAAGTAAAAAAGATAGAACCTGGTGATGTGTTCAATAAATTAGCAATGCTTTTTCGAGCATTTTCTACTATTATTTTTGATTCTCGACCAAATGAATGCACAGAAGAAGGATTCGCAAAATTGGTTTTCATCATTTCGCTCATCATCTCAATAATCTCTGGCGCTATAGGAGTAGAAGCCGCATTATCCAAATAAACTCTTTTCATTTATAGTAATTCTTTAATCTCCTGAATCATTTTTTGTGCAAAAGCAATGGCTTTCTCCTCTGCTTCACTTTCTGCATAAATACGAATTATAGGTTCAGTATTGGATTTTCTAAGATGCACCCAGCCATCTTTAAAATCAATTTTAAGCCCATCAATAGTAGTAATCTGTTCATCTTTATATTTCTCTTCCAAAGTAGATAAAATAGCATCTACATCAATTTCTGAAGTTAGTTGAATCTTATTTTTTGAGATAAAATAATTTGGGTAAGAATCTCTTAAAGTTTTAGTAGATATTTTGCGTTCAGCCAATTGCGTTAAAAATAGTGCGACTCCAATTAAGGCATCTCTACCATAATGTAGTGCTGGATAAATAATCCCCCCATTACCTTCTCCACCAATTATTGCATTGCATGCTTTCATTTTTTCAACCACATTAACCTCTCCAACTGCTGAGGCTTGGTATTGCCCATTATGAATGTTGGTAACATCCCTTAAAGCTCTTGTGGAAGATAGATTAGAAACCGTATTTCCAGGAGTTTTACTCAGTACAAAATCAGCTACTGCAACCAAAGTATATTCCTCTCCAAACATACTTCCATCTTCACAAACCATTGCCAATCTATCTACATCAGGATCCACTACAATTCCAAAATGGGCTTTTTCTTCAACAACTAATTTTGATATTTCTGTTAAGTTTTCAGGAAGTGGTTCTGGGTTATGCGGGAATTGTCCGTTTGGATTACAGAATAATTTTACGCACTCCACTCCCATTTTTTTTAACAATTTAGGAATCATAAATCCGCCGGTTGAATTCACAGCATCAACAACCACTTTAAATCCAGCTGATTTTACTAAATCAATATCAACTAATTTAAGGTTTAGGACTTGCTCAATGTGTTTATCATTATATGAATCATCAAATATATAAGCTCCTAAATTATTCACCCCTGTAAAAGTAAAATTATCATTTTCTGCTAGTGATAAAATCTCTTCTCCATCTGTTGCTGACAAAAACTCACCTTTTCCATTCAGTAATTTAAGCGCATTCCACTCTTTTGGATTATGACTTGCCGTTATAATTATGCCTCCTGCTGATTGTTTTAACTGCACAGCAACCTCCACAGTTGGAGTGGTAGACAGGCCAATATCCAATACATCAAATCCACAACCCATTAAAGTTCCTGTTACAATACTGCTCACCATCTCCCCTGAAATTCTAGCGTCCCTTCCTATAATAATGGTATTTGAACTACCTCCTTGTTTTTTAATAAAAGTAGCATAGGAAGCTGTAAAGCGAACGATATCCAAAGGTGAAAGTGAATCTCCTACTTCTCCTCCTATTATTCCTCTAATCCCTGAAATTGATTTTATTAAAGTCATTATTCATTCTTGATTTGCTGCTGCAAAACTAAAACAATAATCTTATATTTTTATCTTTGTAAAAATTAATACGACTAATTACATGAACTTCTTTTTAACAGATATTCCTGAAAGGACACAAAAGCCAAGAGAAAATGGCTTAACCATGATGATGGATAGGGGATTGAGTATCAATGATACCAAAAATTTTATTGATATGTGCGGCCCTCATACTGATATCGTTAAATTAGGTTTTGGTACTTCTGCTATTTCCCCTCATGTTAGAGCCAAAATTGACCTCTACAAAGAGGCTGGGTTGATGGTTTATATAGGAGGAACCCTATTTGAAGCATTTATTATAAGAGGCATGTATAAAGAATATAAGCAGTTACTCAGAAATTGGAACCTTGAAATGTGTGAAGTTTCTGATGGAAGCATAGATATATTACATGAAGATAAATGCAATTACATAAAAGATTTAGCAAAAGAATTTAAAGTGGTTTCTGAAGTAGGATCAAAAGATGAAAACAAGTTAATAGCCCCTTACAGGTGGATTGAACTCATGCAAATGGAATTAAAAGCTGGCGCTTGGAAGGTAATAGCAGAAGCTCGTGAAGGGGGAAATGTAGGAATTTACAATAAGGTAGGAGATGTGCGTTCTGACTTGATTGATGAAATTTTAACAAAAATCCCAAATGAAAAAATATTATGGGAAGCCCCAAAAAAACCACAGCAAGTTTGGTTTATTAAACTTTTAGGATCGAATGTAAACTTGGGTAATATTGCCTGGGATGAAGTAATACCATTGGAAACCTTACGAATAGGATTAAGAGCAGATACTTTCTTTGACTACATAAAAAAGAAGTAAATGCGACATTACTTTATTCTATTTATTAAAGGAATGGCAATGGGGATTGCAAATGTGATTCCTGGCGTTTCTGGTGGAACAATAGCACTAATTACTGAAATTTATGAAGAGCTCATCAGCTCTCTAAAGTCCTTTGATATAAAAGCATTAAAATTACTTATTTCCTTTGATTTTGGAGAATTTATTAAGTATACAAACCTTTATTTTCTGCTGGCAGTTTTTGGTGGAAGTGTGGCTAGTGTTTTTAGTATTGCCAATTTGTTCAAATTCCTATTTGCCAGTTATACAATATTGATTTGGGCATTCTTTTTTGGGTTAATTGTTGCATCTGTATATTTTGTTGGCAAACGAATTAAAAAGTGGGATTTACCAAATATTATTGCATTGGTTGTAGGAACTGCTATTGCTATATCACTATCATTTATAACACCAGCCACTGAAAACAGCAATCTCTTTTTTGTATTTATTTGTGGAATAATAGGGGTTAGCGGCATGATGTTGCCCGGACTTTCTGGTTCCTTTATTCTTATTTTGATGGGGAACTATGAGCTACTTATGGTTACTGCAATTACCGAATTAAATTATTTATTATCTATATTCATTATCGGATCAGCTGTGGGGCTAATGAGTTTTTCGCATGCTTTGGCTTGGGTGCTCAAGCATTATAAAGATGCCACCCTTGCCCTTTTAACTGGCTTTATTTTGGGATCTTTAAATATCATTTGGCCTTGGAAAAAAATAGCAGAAAGCATGATTATTGATGGAAAGGAGAAAGTACTCGAATACCATTGGTATTTTCCAAATATTACCGAGAAAGAAACTCTTATTGCTTTTGCTTTAATTGTTTTTGGAATTGTTGTCGTATGGGGTTTGGAAAGTTTTTCTCCTAAAAAAGCAGCATGAAAACCTATGGGCTTATAGGAGAAAACCTCTCTCATTCTTTTTCTCAGCAATATTTTCAAAAGAAATTTTCAAAAGAAAGAATTAAAGATTCTCAGTATCTAAATTTTGAGATAAATGATATTTCCTGTTTAAGAGAGTTAATTCATAAAAAAAATATAAAAGGGTTGAACATTACAATTCCTTTCAAAGAAAAAGTAATCCCAATATTAGATGAGATAACAGAGGATGCAAAAGAAATTGGGGCGGTAAATACAATTCAAATTAATGGAAATAAATTAATTGGTCATAACACCGATATTTTTGGGTTTGAAGAGAGTATCACCCCATTGCTTAATGGCAGAAATAATGCCATTATTCTGGGAAATGGTGGAGCATCTAAAGCCATAGCCTTTGTATTTTATAAAAGAGATATTAATTTTAGTATTTTTAGCCGAAACTTAATGCTAAAATTTGCAGACATTACAGAAGAAGTAATACAAAAAAATGACATTATTATTAACACTACTCCCTTAGGGATGTATCCTAATGCGGATACTTTTGCTGATTTACCATATAATGCAATCAATACGAAACATTTACTTTACGATTTAGTATATAATCCAGAAGAGAGTCAATTCTTAAAAAAAGGAATGGCCAAAGGAGCGCAAATAAAAAACGGAAAACAGATGCTGTATCTTCAAGCCGAAAAGAGTTGGAAAATATGGAATTTAAGCATAAATTTGTAAAATAATCTAAATTAAAAAATGGACGAAAACGAAAAACAAGAAGAAGAAATTGTTGAAATTGATGTAACTGAAACTTCAATTAATGGAGAATTGAAAGCTGAAAATGAAAGGGATCTTTCCGTATTTAGTATGGAAGAATTAATTCAAGAAATGCATATTCTTTCATCAAATAACAACATCCTTTCGGTATCTAAAAAAGTGGAGGAAGTAAGGACTCTTTTTTACCTAAAACTAAAACAACATCAAAAGGAAAAAGTAGAAAGAAGAAGCATTGCAGAAACCGTTTCAGCTAGCGGAAAAATACAACCAGAAGTGGAGGTAAAAATTTCACCAGATGTTTCTGGTGAGATAGTGGAACTGATAGTAAAGGAAGGCGACACAGAAGATATAGAAGATATAGAAGAATCGAAAGAAAAACCAAAAAAATCTACTCTTCATCCTTTGGAAATAGCGTTTAGAAAATGTTACAATTCCTTTAAATGGGCGAAAGCCAAAATGCGAAAGGAAAAAGAGGAACAAGAAGAAAAGAACCTGCTTCAAAAAAGACAAATAATTAAGGATATTGATAATTTGACAAAACAAGAAGAATCGATTAAAAAAACATTTGAGCAGTTTAGGGCTTTACAAGAAAAATGGAAAAGCATTGGTTATGTCCCTATTGTCGAAAACAATAATCTTTGGCAAAGTTACCATCATCATGTGGAGCTTTTTTATGATTATATCAAAATAAATAACGACCTAAGAGATTTAGATTTCAAAAGGAATTTTGAAGAAAAGACCATGATTTGCGAAAAAGCAGAAGCATTAAAAGTGGAAAATTCTTTAAATAAAATGCATGAGAGTTTGCAACAGCTTCACGAACATTGGAAAAATATTGGTCCGGTTAAAAAAGAGCAAAGAGAAAGTATTTGGGAGAGATTCCAGACAGCAACAAAAGTACTCCACAAAAAAAGAAATGATTACTTCCTTCATAAAAAAGAAGAAACCGATAAAAGGTTAGCAGAAAAAAATAGCATTTGCAAAGCTATTGACGACTTAACAAAGGACATTCCTACATCACATCAAGCTTGGCAAAAACTAATTGAAGAAAGTAAAGTTTTAAATGAGAAGTGGAAAGCAATTGGGAGATTAAACAAAAAAGACAATACAAAAGCATGGAAATATTTAAGATCTTCCTTGGATAACTTTTATAAAAAGAAAAATGACTTCTACAAAAACAAAAAAGAAGATACGGAAAAAGTTATCGCAACAAAAACTGTAATTTGTGAAAAAGCGGAAGCATTGAAAGAAAGTACGGATTGGAAAGAAACAACACAGAAACTTATAAAGTTGCAAGAAGATTGGAAGAATTCTGGATTTGCTCCCAAACAAATATCGGACAAACTTTGGAAAAGATTCAAAACGGCTTGTAACGGCTTTTTTAATGACAAAAAAGCACATTTCAAAGATTTAGATAAAACAAAAGAGCAAAACCTATTAGCAAAGCAAAAAGTACTAAAAGAAGTAGAAAAATTTAGTCCTTCTAATGATGGAAAGAAAGATTTAAAAACATTAAATAACTTTTCAATAGAGTGGAAAAAATGTGGTTTTGTTCCTTTCAAAAAACAAAGTATTGACCAAGACTTTGAAAAGCTGTTAAACAAGCATTATGATGTTATTAAGTTAGAAAAAAAGGATATTGAAAAAGAAAAATTCATCAATAAAATAACTGCAATAAACGGAAATCAGTCCAGATTAATAAAAGAAAAAGAAATTATCAAAACTAAGATGGATGATGAAAAGAAAATAATTACACAATACGAAAACAACATCTCTTTTTTTGGGAAAAGCAAAAGCAATGATTCCCTGAAAAAAGAAGTAGAAAATACAATTGAATCAGCACAAAAAGAAGTAGAACTCTTAAAAGAAAAACTGAAAATAATTGCACAACACTAATTCATGAACTTTGAATTAGTTTCCAAATTCTCTCCAACAGGCGACCAACCACAAGCTATTACACAATTAGTAGATGGCTTAATGGAAAGGGAAGAATTCCAAACCTTACTTGGCGTAACAGGTTCTGGAAAAACATTTACAATAGCAAATGTAATTAAGCAGGTCAATCGGCCTACTTTAGTGCTTAGTCATAACAAAACTTTGGCGGCTCAACTTTACAGTGAATTCAAACAATTCTTCCCAAACAATGCCGTAGAATATTTTGTATCCTATTACGATTATTATCAACCGGAAGCATACATACCTAGTACAGGAACTTATATTGAAAAAGATCTTTCGATAAATAAGGAGATTGAAAAATTACGCCTAAACACAACCTCTTCCCTGCTTTCTGGGCGGAAAGATATTATTGTGGTTTCCTCTGTAAGTTGTATATATGGCATTGGAAATCCAGAAGATTTCAATGCTGGAATGATTGAAATAAATTGTGGTGATTTGATAAGCAGAAATCATTTGTTACAAAAATTGGTAACAGCACTTTACAGTAGAACAGACGCGGAATTTGAAAGAGGAAATTTTAGAGTTAAAGGAGATACGGTTGATATTTATCCTGCTTATACCGATATTGCTTTTAGAATTCACTTCTTTGGAAATGAGATTGAAGAAATTGAAAGTATTAACCCAGAAAATGGGCATGTTTTTGAAAATATTTCTCAAATTCGTATTTATCCGGCAAGTATTTTTGTGGCTTCAAAAGATAAGATACAGTCAGCTATTTCTATTATTCAAGATGATTTGGTAGCGCAAATAGAACATTTTCAAAATTTAGAACTTAAAACGGAAGCAAAGCGAATAAAAGAACGAACAGAATTTGATTTGGAAATGATAAAAGAATTAGGATATTGTTCTGGCATTGAAAACTATTCTAGATATTTTGATGGAAGATCAACAGGTACACGTCCTTTTTGTCTGTTGGATTATTTCCCAGATGATTTTATTACAGTAATTGATGAAAGTCATGTTAGTTTACCTCAAGTAAGAGCAATGTTCGGTGGCGACAGATCAAGAAAAGAAACCTTGGTAGAGCATGGCTTCCGCCTTCCTGCAGCCCTAGATAATCGCCCTTTAAAATTTGAGGAGTTTGAATTAATGTGTAACCAAACTATTTATGTAAGTGCAACTGCTGGAGATTATGAGTTTGAAAAATGCAATGGTGTAATTGTAGAGCAATTCATCCGCCCAACTGGCTTGCTCGATCCTGAAATTAGCGTTCGTCCAAGTGGTAATCAAATTGATGATTTATTAGAGGAAATTCGAATCAGAATTGAAAAAAGAGAAAGGGTTTTAGTTACCACCTTAACGAAAAGAATGGCTGAAGAATTCACTAAATATTTAGGTAAATTTAGCATTAAATGCCGGTATATTCATTCGGATGTGCCCACTTTGGAAAGAGTAGAAATTATAAGTGGATTAAAAGAGGGAGTGTTTGATGTATTGATAGGGGTAAATCTATTAAGAGAGGGATTGGATCTTCCAGAAGTAAGCTTGGTAGCTATAATGGATGCGGATAAAGAAGGATTCTTGCGCTCAGAAAAAGCTTTGATACAAACAGCTGGAAGGGCTGCACGAAACCTAAACGGATTGGTTATTATGTATGCCGATAGAATAACCAACTCCATGCAAAAGGCCATAAATGATAATTTGATGAAAAGAAAAAGGCAAAAAGCACACAATAAAAAACATAACATCACCCCTACTCAAATAGCGAAAGGAGCAGAAAGTGCCCTTGTAAAAAAGCTAAATCCTTATTCAGTTGATGCAGAAGAAATAAGAAAGTTAGATATTGAAAATATATCAAAAAAGCAATTGCAGAAAGCAATCAACCAAACTAAAACTAAAATGGAAACTGCTGCAAAAGAATTTGATTTCATAAGGGCAAAAGACCTTAGAGATGAATTGTTTGAGCTAAAAAATCTACTAAAAAGCAAAAAATAAACCCAAGCTCTCACTTGGGTTTTATTCTTTATGAAAGAGAAAAATTATTTCCTTTGCATGTAGTAATAATAGTAAGTTACATTTTCATCCGTTTGAATATCAGAACCAGAAAATTCCCAACCCCGTTTTGTCAATACATTCACTGCATCAGTCATAGAATGTAATCTGCGAGCTTCTACTATTAATTCTTTCATTTCTTTGGGAACTTGCGTGCCAAAATCAAAAGAAATCTTCAAACCTTTTTCTCTAAGTTTTTGTCGCATAAGAGCTCCTTCCACATTATCAGTAATTTCCACCATCATTTCTTCTTTACTGATATCTGGTTTGATAGACATTCCTGTAATTACCATAAAGTTTACAGTAGGAATCTTAACTTCTTGCTTTGCTTTTTTATCTTTTTTACTTCTTTTTTGAGCCATAGTGATAAAAGGAATCATAGCTACTAACATAATTACAATTAATTTCTTCATTGTTTTTTTATTTTATTGGTTAAACTTATTTTAGCGAACGCGAATTAACAAAAATTATTATTGCCCTCCTAATATAATTGGCAAGTCACCATCTCCATTACCAATTACAATTACTTTAGCATTGGGTGATTTAGCAATTTCCTGTGTTGCCTCTATTCCTTTCCATTTAAGCAGTTGTGGTGTAATACTTCTGTTTACAATTCTCTGAAATTCAAAAATACCTTTTGCTTCAATTTCTTTTCTTTCAGCTTCTTTTCTTGCCTTATCTATTTTAAATTCATATTCCAAAGATTCTTGCTCTTGCTTTAACTTCTGTTCAATAGCAGTTTGCAGGGTAAGCGGAAGGGTAACGTCCCTTATAAGAATAGCATCTAAATTGATATAATTCTTTTCAATTTTCTCTTTCAAATAGCCGAATATTTCATCTTCAATGGCCTCTCTTCTGGTAGAATAAAGTTCTTCTGGTAAATAGTTGCCAATCACTTCCCTAGTTACAGAACGAATCTCTGGTTTTACAATACTATTTACATAGCCTTTACCAATATTATCATGTAAATATCCAATCTTGTTATCAATGGCATTATACCTATATGATAAATCAATTTTTATTGCAAGCCCATTTTTGGATAACACTTCCATTGCTTCATAATTTTCTTGAATCTTAACATTGTAAACGTACATGTCATTCCATGGTGCTATCATATGAAATCCTTGGCCGTAAACGGTTTCTTTATCGAGCCCTCCGCTAAAGCGCTTAAAAAGTACTCCTTTTTCTCCTGGATCAATGGTTAAGAACATGCTCGATCCGAATAGTGTAAGTAGTACAAAGCCTACTATACCTATTATGATTGCTGATGGTAATTTTCTGGTTTCCATAATTGTTTGTTTTTTAAGTTATTAAATTATTTGTTATTTTAGTAAAGTCCATTGTATTTTCTTATAAACCACTCCGAGCAAATAAGCAACAGCAAAGTAAATAAAATCCATTGAATATTTATGACTTCCTGCACTTTTTCCTTTGAATGAATAATTATTTTGTTTCGATCAGAATTAGTAATTTCACTTAAAAACTGCTGCATCTGCTTGGCATAAAACAATTTACCTCCACTTTGAAAAGCTAAATTGTAAAGCAGTTGATGATTTGCTTTGGTTTGTAGCATTTCTACTTGGAAAGGAATAATATTAAATTTCCCTTTTTTAGCATGAGTAGTGCCAAGCACTTTTGCAGTAAATGAATATTCCCCAACAGGAAAAACACCTACATTAAGATGGTATGCCTTATTCAGTTTTGAAAAATTAAAAGGATATTCTTTTCCATTATCATCAGTTATAATTAATGAAATATCATTTTTATTTACCGGCTGATAACTATCATTGTAAAATTCTGCTTCAAAAATAATTGGCACATTTACATTTATTTTATGTTCATACTGCAAGCGAAAATGAGATTTATCATCTTGTATAAGTAAATACTGTGCAATTTTTGAAAAAAGCTCATCAAAAGCTTTACTGTTTTTTTGCTTGGAATACTCCAATAATTTCCATTTCCAAAAACCTTCCCCAGTAAAAACCCCAACTTTTTTATTTGTAGAATTTTCAAAAAACAAAATGGGTTTTTCAGTTGTTATTTTTCCTATTTTCTGATTTAACAATACTTCCGCCACAGAAGATAGTTTGTAATTACCAAAATAGGCATAAAGGGGTGGTGATTGAAAGAAAAACTTTGATAATTCAGAGGAAATTGTAAACAATGAAAAATTCTCGTTTTGAGAAACAAAAACTTCTTGCATTGTATTTTTTCCTTTTATATCCAACCCTTTATATAAATTATTAAAATAAGTAAGATTTGTTCTAGCATTTACAAAAAACAAAAGCGGTACATCCGAATTTATAATCTCTGTTAGTTTCCCAGAATAAGAATTAGTTGGAATTCCAAAAAGTGCAATTAAATTATATTTTTCTATATTTTTTGAAAAACTTTCTAGTTTCTCTACCTCAATACTGTAATGTTTGTTTTTAAGCAACACGCTTTTAAAAGCTGCAATATCAGGGTGAGAATTATCAGAAAGCAGGAGGATATTGTATTTAGAATCAAGAATATCCACAAAAATTTCATATTTATTATTCGCTTTATTTTTCTCTGACTGAATGTAACTTAATTGCAAAGTATATTTTTGCAATCCTGTTTGTTTTGCATATACTTTTAATGGAATTTTTAAGTGAAATTTATCTTTATTGATGATAATTTTTTGTTTGTGCAAAAGTGATTTTCCATCATATAATTTCAACTCTACTACTTTATTATTACAATGGTGACCCTCCAATAAAACAGCAATAGGAAAATCATTTCCTAAAAAGGCAATTTCATTGTATTGCACATCTTTTATTAGCAGATCTTGTTGCTGAATGGTATCACCCAAAGCAATAGAATAAATAGGAATATTTGTAGCATTTGCCTTGTAAATAGGATTTTCTCCAATATTATAAAGCCCATCAGTAGCCATTACAACAGCTGCTACATTTCTGTTTAAAAACCTACTTTCCAACTCATCAAACAAATTGGCATAATTAGTTTGCAAACCACTCATTTCATTAGTTAATCCTTCTTTGATTGTCTCATCAAAATGAAAGGGGAATACATCAAAATCTTTTTCTGTTTGCTCTGCTAAAAGGGATAAGTCTTCATAAATATTATAGTCCTTTACAGAAGAAGAGGCGTCTTGTACAATGATTAGAATTGGTTTTTCTTTTTGTTTTTGCAAGGAATTTACAAGCGGACTTAAAAGCAAAAAACAAAGAAAAGAAACAACTAAAAATCTGAAGGAAAAGAGAATTCTTTTTAGCCAAATCTTGTCAATTTTATCCTCTTTTTGGTATAAGAAAAAGGCATATCCAAAACCAATGATAAGGGCAAGAAAGATAAATCCGAAAGGTAAATTTGTGCTTATTCCAGACATGGGTTTATGTCAGCATTCCTCCGCATACATTCAATACTTGGCCGGTAATGTAAGCCGACATATCACAGGCCAAAAACAAAGTAGTGTTGGCAATATCTTCTGTTGTCCCACATCTTTTTAGGGGAATAGAATTTCTCCACGCATTTACTTGCTCTTCCCCTAATGCCTCTGTCATTTCAGTTTCAATAAAGCCGGGTGCAATGGCATTGCATCTTATGTTTCGTGAGCCCAACTCCAAAGCAACTGATTTTGTAAAACCAATAATTGCAGCTTTGGAAGCCGAATAATTAGCTTGACCAGCATTACCATTTACACCAACCACCGAACTCATATTAATAATTGATCCTTTTCTTTGTTTTAACATTGGGCGCATTACGGCTTTTGTAAGGTTAAAAACCGATTTCATATTTACCTGCATTACACTATCAAAATCCGCTTCACTCATTCGCATTAGTAAATTATCTTTTGTGATTCCAGCATTGTTCACTAGCACATCAATACTGCCAAATTCTTCTATTACCGCATCTGCTAATTTTTGTGCAGCATCAAAATTAGATGCATCTGATTTGTAGCCCTTTACTTTACAGCCATTTGCAGATAATTCTTTTTCCAAAGCTTTTGCTTTTTCATCAGATGATTGGTAAGTAAAAGCAATATTTGCTCCATGCCTGGCAAACACCTCCGCTATCCCTTTACCGATACCTCTACTGGCACCAGTTATAATTACAGTTTTCCCTTCTAATAATTTCATAAGTTATTTTTGAAGTTTCAAAGATAGGAAAAAGCCCTCAAAAAGATATACTTATTTTTAGTTTATCAAATTATCTTTTTACTGTAATATCAGTTTCTTATTGACAACCCCACTATTGGTTTCAATCTCTAACATATAGATTCCTTTAGGGTAAGTTGCTAAGTCAAATTGTTTGGTGTACTGACCAACAAATTCTTTCTTGTTTTCAGTAAAGATTATTTCACCTAATAAGTTTACTATCTTTACTTCAAAATTTTGAATCTCAATACTTGAAAAAGTGATATTGAAAATGTCT
>CATMIT010000037.1 GCA_950069165.1 uncultured Flavobacteriales bacterium | reverse complement strand
AAGCAGTTGTTTTTGCATCCGCAATTGGGCCTTCTGCAGGGCCACCGGTATTGTTTACCAAAATATGATAAGTTCCTTTTAAGGTTTCTACCTCTTTTTTCAAAACTTCCGGATTGCTAAAATCAATACACAAAAAAGAATGGGTTTGACCTTTTGAAGTATCTAAGTCATTTAGTACATCCAATAGTTTGCTTTCGTTTCGGGCAATAAGGGTAACATTTGCTCCTAGTTTTGCCAACTGAATTGCGGATGCTTCTCCAATTCCTTGGGTACTACCGCAAACAATTGCATTTTTATTTTTTAAGTTTAAGTTCATTTTATTTCTTATAATTAAATCCTAAAGTATCCTTAATGTTTTTGGGTAATTCCGGCAAGTAAGAGCGAGAAATCATTAAAGTAGAGATGTTTGCCAAATCGGTAAATAGTTTGTGTTTGTCCACTGTTTGTTTTAAATATTCTTGCCCTGAACTTCCTCCCGTTCCAATTTTTTGTCCTAACATTTTTTCTACCATTTGTACGTGCCTAAACCTCCAAGTTGCAATTTTATGGTCTAATTCCACCAAAGATCTTAGGAACTGATAAGGCAAATGCAAAATCGGCTGGTCACGATATAAATTTATCAGTAGTGCCGACATAGTTGCTTTGTAAGAAAGAGTGGTTTCCCCATTTTTAATGGCTTCATTATGGACATTTTCGTCCAATACTCTTTCAAAGTATTTTCTGTTTTCATCAATCATTCTTATTCTGAGTGCTTTATCCTCCTCTGTTAAAAGAGGAGAGTTTTGGATAGAAGAAATTTCTTTTTTTAACATTTTATTTACGGCCTGTTCATATTTTTGGGTAAAATCAAATCCTTCCATATTTAAAAATGGAATTCTTTCCAACCATTTTTCCACCAAAGTAAAAAGCGAATCGCTTTCTTCCAAATGCAGAATTTCGGCTTTCTTTTCTCCTTCAAATTGGCTGTGATAAGGGCAACCTCCAAACTGATGTCTTTTTTCTATTTTAAGACCTAACATTACTTCTAACTTTCGGAATTGGTGAGATTGAAATCCGGAAGCTGGTGAGAGGTGATGACGGAAATCTAAAAAGTCCAAAGAAGTCATGGTTTCTAAAATATCCAACTGCCCAACTAGGGTAGTCATAATTTTATTTACCCTATCCATTCTTCTTACAACAATGCCAACATTACTTTCGTCAATTTTATCTTTTCGGAACAAATCCATTACCGAATCTATTTCATGCAGCATCTGTTTGAACCATAGCTCATAAGTCTGATGAATGATAATAAAGAGCATTTCTTCATGTGCGGCATTCCCCTCTTTTTTACTAATCAACTCTTGTGCATCCAAAACCTTATCTAGCTGCAAGTAATTTATATAATGTACGGATACTGTTTTTTCTGACATACTGTAAAATTTATTATGCAGTAAAAGTAAGCATATGATTTAGAACAACAAAGTAGAAAGTATTAAAAAGAGATAGTAGTAAATACTTAAAGATTCCACCCAAAAAGAGAAATATATTGCCGTTTTATCTTGTGTAGATTTAATGATAAGTATGGCGGATAAAAAGAAAATACAAATAAGTGCTATTAAATGATGATACGGTAGGCTAAAATGAAGCAATTGCACAATAGTTATAATCTCAGCAAAAAACAAAGCCATTAGCCCAATCAATCTTGCTTTTCTCTCTCCAAAAACAATAGGAATTGTTTTCATCTTTTTATCATCAAATTTTAAATCCCGTATATCAAATGGGATAGTAATGGCAAAAACAAATAGAAATCGTGCAATTAAATGTAAAATTATATTTTGATTAATAAGAATATTATTTTCTAAAACTAGTAAAAACATGCTGCTAATAGTCCAAATTAATGCAATAATAAAAATTTTAGAAAAAGGTATTTTTCGAATTCCGAAAGGGTACAAAACAGATAAAATTCCAGAAAAAATAATTGCAATCTGGGTATTTGTTTGAAAATAATAAAAGTGATAAGCACTCATTATTCCACCAGTAATCATGATAAGATATGTGCTAATCTTATTATTTTCTTGCGACTCTTTTTGCAGATGTTTCTCCCTTTGTTTAAACTTTATAACTCTTTGAAAATTATAAGTAAAAAGGGTTGCAAAAAACACAAACTGACTGATTGTGTAGTTGGCAGTATCTAACAAAACTTCCGAACTTACAGTGAGGGATAGCACACAAAAAGCAACAAAAATATTGCTAAAATTGAAAAATTGAAAAAAGCGTTTTAATGACATAATTCTGTTTCAAAAATAGTGAAAAAATAGGCTTCTTTTTTCTTTACTAAATCTATACTTATTATTGAGGCAATGTGTAATTTTGCTCAAAATTTTAACGGATGTCAAAATACACCTTTGTTGATAGACATATTGGTTCGGGAAATGCAGAAATAAAAGAAATGTTATCGGCTATTTCTTATAATTCAGTGGAAGAATTAATTACGGATACTATCCCTGAGCAAATAAGATTGAAGCAAGAACTAAACTTGCCAATAGCAATGACTGAAAGCAGGTATATTGAGCACATAAAAAGCTTGGCAAAAAAGAACAAAAATTACCGATCTTATATTGGGATGGGATATTTTAACACCATTTTGCCTGGTGTGATTCAAAGAAATATTTTAGAAAATCCAGGTTGGTATACCACTTACACTCCTTATCAGGCAGAAATATCGCAAGGAAGATTAGAGGCGCTACTTAACTACCAGACAATGGTGTGCGAACTTACCGCAATGGAGATTGCCAATTCCTCCCTTTTAGATGAAGCAACTGCTGCTGCTGAGGCCATGATTATGCTTTATAATGCCAGAAGTAGAAAACAAAAAAAGGATGCTGTATTGAAATTTTTTGTCTCTGAACTTTGCTATCCGCAAACCATAGATGTGCTAATTACAAGAGCACAGCCATTGAGCATTCAGTTAGAAATTGGCGACCATAATACCTTAGAGTTAAATGAAAGCTATTTCGGAATTTTATTGCAATATCCTGCAAAAGATGGGGGAGTTTTTGACTATTCTTCCCTTACTGAAAAAGCAAAAGCACAAGAAATTGCAGTTGCTGTGACAGCTGATTTACTGAGTTTGACATTGCTTACTCCTCCAGGAGAGTGGGGTGCAGATGTGGTTGTAGGAACTTCCCAGCGCTTTGGCGTTCCCATGGGATATGGTGGGCCGCATGCTGCTTATTTTGCCACCCATAAAAAATACAAAAGAAATATTCCTGGAAGAATAATAGGGGTAAGTAAGGATGCGGATGGAAACAGGGCATTACGGATGGCTCTACAAACCAGAGAGCAGCACATCAAAAGAGAAAAAGCAACTTCCAATATTTGTACCGCACAGGTTTTGCTTGCCGTAATGGCAGGGATGTATGGGGTTTATCACGGAAAAGAGGGCCTGAGAAATATTAGTAAAAATATACATTGCCTTACCGCAACCTTGGAAGAAGGGCTCACACAATTGGGTTATCAGCAGCTCAATAAAACTTATTTTGACACGCTTAATATTTCTATTGGAAATGTGTCCATGGATAATATTCGCACCTTTTCAGAGGATGCAAAAATGAATTTCAATTATATAGATGAGAAAACCCTATCTATTAGTATTGATGAAAAAGATGATTTTGGGAACATTAATGATATCTTAAAAGTATTTGCCAAAAGCTGTAATCATTCCGATTCCGACAATTTGATAAAGGAAGTTTTAAGTGGAGATTATACCAAAGCGGAGGCGAGAATTCCTGAAAAATTATACAGGAAATCTACTTTTTTGGAGCATGAAGTTTTCAATTCTTACCAAAGCGAAACAGGGATGATGCGATATATTAAAAGTTTGGAGAATAAAGACTTATCCCTAACACATTCCATGATTCCATTAGGCTCTTGCACTATGAAGCTCAATGCTGCTTCTGAGCTTTTTCCACTAAGTTGGGCAGAGTTTAGCAACCTTCATCCTTTCGCCCCTGCCCATCAGGCAAGAGGTTATCATATTATGTTTCATGAATTAGAAGAAATGCTTTGCGAAATCACAGGTTTTGACGCCATGAGTCTGCAACCAAATTCTGGGGCACAAGGGGAGTTTGCCGGATTGATGGTAATAAGTGCGTATCATAAAAGTAGGGGGGAAAGCCATAGAAATATTTGTTTAATTCCTTCCTCAGCACATGGCACAAATCCTGCATCAGCAGTAATGGCAGGGATGAAAGTGGTGGTTACCCCTTGTGATAAAAATGGAAATATAGATGTAGAGGCACTAAGGAAAAAAGCGAAAGAACATAGTGAAAATTTGGCTGCACTTATGGTTACTTATCCTTCTACTCATGGTGTTTTTGAAGAATCTATTATGGAAGTTACAGAAATTATTCACCAAAATGGTGGGCAAGTATATTTGGATGGTGCTAATATGAATGCCCAAGTTGGTTTTACAAACCCAGCAAAAGTGGGGGCGGATGTTTGTCATTTGAATCTGCATAAAACTTTTGCTATTCCACATGGTGGTGGTGGTCCTGGTGTTGGTCCAATTGGAGTGGTGGAGCATTTGAAAGATTTTTTACCGTCCAATCCGATTATTACAACAGGAGGGGAGGATGCAATTCCAGCTATTTCAGCAGCTCCTTGGGGAAGCTCTTTGGTTTTAGTAATATCGTATGCTTATATTAAAATGTTAGGAAAGGATGGTTTGAAAAAATCCACCGCATTAGCAATACTTAATGCCAATTATATCAAATCCCGATTGGAAAAATATTATGATATTTTGTATTCTGGGGAAAATGGAAATGTTGCTCATGAAATGATTGTAGATTTTAGAGCGTTTAAAAAAGAAGGAATAGAGGTTGTAGATATCGCCAAACGATTGATGGATTATGGTTTTCATGCACCAACGGTTTCATTTCCTGTTCCTGGAACTTTAATGATTGAGCCAACAGAAAGTGAGAGTTTGGCGGAATTAAATCGTTTTTGTGATGCAATGATATCCATTAAAAAAGAAATTGATGAGGTAGTAAAAAAGGAAGTAGATGCCAAGGATAATGTGCTAAAAAACGCTCCACATACTATTTTCTGTTTAGCAGATGAAAATTGGAAATTTAGCTACTCCAAAGAAAAGGCAGTTTTCCCTTTGCCTTATGTAAAAGAGAATAAATTTTGGCCTTCAGTGCGTAGAGTAGATGATGCTTTTGGCGACAGAAATTTGCATTGCTCCTGTGGCCCAATTGAGGATTATAAATAATCGCTCTATTTTATAAAGTGAAGAATCGCTAAAAGCGAACTTACCGATATCATCATCCAAAGCAAGAGTCCGTGCAGAAAGGGCTTAATTCCAATAGCTTTTAAATTCTTAATAGAAAGGTTAGTTCCTATCAAAAACAGACTAATTTGAAGCCCTTTTTTTCCAGTAGCTTTAATAGTATCAAAGCCATCAAATTCGGGGAATTTTGAATTTAAAAACATGGCCAAAAGAAAAAAGATAATAAAGTATGGAAAAGAAAATTTCTTATCCCCTTCTTTATATAAATAAGCCCCCAGCAAAACTAAGGGAACAATAAATAATACTTTTGCTAGCTTTATTATTGTAGCCACTTTCTCTGCCAAGTTTTCCTCAAAATCTTTATCAAAATCAATAGCAGCACCTATAGATGAAGCCGTGTCATGAATAGTTAGCCCTGCCCAAACTCCAAATTGATGTTGTGATAATTTTAGATAATCACCTATAATTGGAAAAATAATTAATCCAGAGGCACTTAGTATAAACACAGTGCCTAATGCAATTGAAATTTGTTTTTCATTGGCCTTTATGGCAGAAGAAATAGCGGCAATAGCACTTGCTCCGCAAATAGATGTTCCTGAAGTAATTAAATCAGCTATTTTACCATCAACATTAAATATTTTACCAATAATAAATCCCATGATTAGCGCTAGAACAATAAAAATTACAACAAAATAAAAAGAGGAAGTCGAAAGCTCTGAAATTGCAGAAATTGGATAGCCAAAACCAATACCAACAACTGAAACTTTTAATAAATTATTAGTTATATTTCCAGTTTTACCTTCATATGGATTTCCCAATAGTATGGCAAAAGCGATACCTAGCACAAGTGCTAACCAAGAGGTCATCCAATTTAAAAAAGGAAATACAGAGGAGAGTGCAATTACAACAATCAGTCCAAAAAAAAAGATTTTGTTAAATAGGAGGACATTACTTTTATTCAATGACTAGCTTCTTGCTCGTTTTGTACTTGCCATTATCTATATTTACAAAATAAAGCCCAGAAGCTAAATGACTTATATCAACTGTATTTTTCGTTAAATTAGGAATTTGTAAGACTTCCTTTCCGCTAATATCTGAGATACTCAATTGAATATTTCCATCAGAAAAATTACTTCTATCAATGTTAAAGTAATTGGTAGCAGGGTTTGGGAAGATAAAAGTATTTGTTTCCAACTCTATTTCATTGTCTCCTACAAGAATAGTGCTTGGTTCAATTTTTACTACTTTATGAAAGAGATGATTTGCATACCATATTTTTCCTTCCGGACCCAATACAACTCCCATAATTCCTGGCTCATTAGTTTGTAATCTTCCTATCTCAGTTGCTGGAATATTACTTACATCATAAAAGATAATATCCCCATTACTGTGGTCAGTTACTACCAATCTATCATCTATTATGTCAATTCCTGCTGGCTCAATTAATCCTGTGTCTGCAACAATTTCCCAAGTAAAACCAAGCACTTTTTTATACTCTGCTAAAGTTTCGTAAGGTCCCCAACTAGGTGCTCCTCCCAATACACCAGAAGTAATATCCAATCTGATAATCCTTTGGTTGCCACCATCCACAAAATAGAGCCACTTTTTGGCTTTGTCTAATTCCAAATGACAAACAATAGTCGTATTGATTGCATTAAGCCCCATTCCTTGATACCTTAATACCCTGCCATCATCATGTTCTGAATTTCCAGGTCCATGATCCTCTGCAAAGTCATACATAGCAATATCATTATTATAATCATCATACACCCAAAAAACATTATCTTCTTGACTGGCAATACCCATACATTCTGGGCTCTCGTGCAACATATCCAAATGAGAACCATTACCGCCAGAGGGTTGTGCGTAAATAGCTGGATCACTTGACCATAGGGAAGGGCCGGTAAAAAGCCCATTCTGAGGGGAATGGTTAGCATCTAATACAGAAGTAGAAGTAGCAAAATTTTCATTATTACTAAATGCAATTCCTGAGGGTAAGGACATAAAATGCCAAGCATTTCCATCTTGTTGTCGCAAGGAAGATTGCCCTGTCATTCCAGGATTTGTAACTTTTACAGTGCTTCCACCCCCATTTTCAGTTCCTGTATTTATTACCCACAAATCTCCATTTGGATGAAAATCTAAATCTCTTGGCGTATTCACTTGATTGCTAGAATTTACAATTATATCGTAAGTAAAAGTATTGGTAGTTGAGGTATAAGAAGGAATAATATTTGGAATCGGATTTTTTACATTGATTGTTTTTGTCAAATTATCATTTGACGGAACAGCATCAGCCCCTTGTCCATTTATGTTAGAAATCCATAAATCCAGAGTATATGCACCAATTGCAGAAGGATACCAAGGGGTAGGATGTGTAAAGTCATAAGTTGTAAATGGTGCAATATTTAATGAAGATAAATTTTGCGTAAAAGTTGTGCCACCATTTATGGTATAATTCACATCTATTGTATTGATGGCAGTGGAACCTTGATTTTTGATTTTGCCTTTAACATCCACATTGCTCATATACACATAAGCTGGCGTTTCTACATGTTGCATGGCACCATCAATTGCTGGAGGAGGAGTTACTGTAAAAGAAAAAGTTTCGTTTGCCGCACTTGCACTAAAAGTATAAAGAGGCATTGTAGCAATATTTACCACAAATCCTGCACCACCATCTCCATATCCATCTCTGGATAAAATATCGTAAGAAGCACTATTATTTAAGCACCAAGGACCAGCATTGATAGTGGTATTATTGCTATACCCTCCTGAAGTAGCACTATTAGCATTGCAGCCCACAAGAGAATTTCCACCTATAAAAATGGCAGCCCCGCTACCACAAGAACTTCCTGAAGGAACTAATTCCAAATAAATTTCATAGCCATAGCCGTCTGTTGAGATATCCATAGAAACTTCTGTTTGACCCGCAGGGCATTGGGCAAAAGTATATATGCTTAGCATTGCGATTAAGATTGTAAAAATTGCTTTTTTTTTCATGATTAATATTTTTTAATTGATAGAAGTGAACAATTTCAGTTCACAATTTTATTTTGATTTTGAGAGAACAAACTTACTAAAAAAAAACAAATTTGAATTATATAAAAATAAATCTTAACTATTCCAATTAGCTAAATACTTTCCCAGGATTCAAAATTCCATTTGGGTCAAAAAGGGTTTTAATGCCTTTTTGCAAGGAAAGCGATTTTTCAGAAAACACAATACCCATATAGTCTTTCTGCACTAGGCCTATACCATGCTCTCCACTTAAAGTACCTCCTAAACTTTTAGTCAACTGAAAAATTTCTCTTATTCCTAAAGTTAGTTTAGTATTCCAATCGGTATCACTCATTTCCCCTTTTATGATGTTGATGTGCAAATTACCATCCCCTGCATGTCCATAGCAAACCGATTTGAATCCATATTTCTTTCCAATCTCTTTTACTCCTTTTAATAATTTAGCTAATTCTGCTCTTGGCACTACTGTATCTTCCTCTTTATAAATTGAATTGGACTTTACCGATTCGGCAATTGCCCTACGCAATTTCCAAATTTGATTTTTTTGACTTTCACTATCAGCCAAAAGAATTTCACCACACTCAAACTGCTCCATAACCTCAGCAATGCGTTCACAATCTTTATTCAAAACATCCATATCATTTCCATCAACTTCTACTAAAAGATGAGCTTGTATCTCATCTTCAATTTGAAGCTCAATATCCGTATATTTCAATGCCCAAAGTGTAGCATCTCTCTCAATAAACTCCAATGCTGAGGGCGTAATACCAGCACGAAAAACTGCAGAAACCGCCTCACAAGCTTTTTCAGCAGAAGTGAAAGGCACTAGCATTGTAATATCCATTGTTGGTAAAGGAATTAACTTGAACACAATTTTAGTAATGATTCCAAGGGTGCCTTCACTGCCAATCATAAGGGCAGTTAAATCATAGCCTGTTGCATTTTTCAGCACATTAGCACCAGTCCAGATTATTTCACCTGTGGGCAATACTACTTCCAAATTCAGCACATAATCTTTGGTTACTCCATATTTTACAGCTCTTGGACCGCCCGCATTCTCGGCCAAATTCCCACCTAACAAGCAACTCCCTTTACTGGATGGATCAGGAGGATAAAACAATCCTATCTCGGATACTGCATCTCTAAAAACTTGATTGATAACTCCTGGCTCTACAGTTGCTTGCAAATTACGTTCGTCAATTTCTATAATCACGTTTAAGCGTTCCGTACTCAAGGCTACTCCACCATAAATTGGTAAAGAGCCACCACTCAACCCAGTCCTTCCTCCACAAGGAGTTACAGGAATATTCTCAGCATTGCAATACTTTAAAATATCAGCAATTTCATTAGTAGTTATTGGCTTTAATACTACTTCTGGCGGATAGGATAAATCCTCTGTTTCATCATGTCCATACTCAACTAATTGCTCTTCATTTGTAAAAACAAAACTCTCCCCAATAACTTTCTTGAAAAAGGAAACATCATCAATATTTATTTTCTTATATTCCACTTGCACAAATTTAATTAAATTCGCCACTCCACAAATTAATAAATCTAAAATGAAAAAGATATTTCTTGTATATGGTCATTATAATGATAAATCTTTTAATGCAGCAATAAGAGATACATTTATAAAAACTGCTGAGGAAAACGGAAATCAAGTAGATAGTGTAGATTTATACAAAGAAAAATTCAATCCAGTTTTTGCAGGAGAACAACCTGGACCTGACGTTTTAGATCACAGACAAAGAATAGAAAAATGTGATATCATTGTTTTAATTGCACCAATTTGGAATTTTAGAATGCCAGCCATTGTTGAAGGTTGGATTGATAAAGTCTTAGCTCCACCTTGGGCTTTTTCTTTTAAAAGGGTAGTTGGTAATTATGGATATCCTCAGGGTCATTTAAAAGATAAAAAAGCAATAATCTTCTGTACCTATGGCTCACCAAGATTAGCTATTACTACTTTTTTTTTAAATTTACCTATAAGACGATTAAAAAGAGGTGTTTTTCATATATGTGGGATTTATGATATTACTTATAGAAGGTATTTTGCTGTACCTTTTGTCAGTGATGAAAAAAGAAAAATATTTTTAGAAGACGTTAAAAAAACAGCATTAAAACTTTAAAATGAAAAAGATATTTATACTACTAATTGGCATTGCTTGTTTTACTACTGCATATAGTCAAAAAAAAGATATAACGCTAGAAGAAATATGGAAAGAAAATCAATTTTACCCTAAATCTGTAAGAGGATTCAATTCCATGAATGATGGCGAACACTATTCAACAATGGAGAGAGTTAAGGATGGACAAGAAATTATAAAATACAAATTCAAAAGTGGCAAAAAAATTCGCACTCTTTTTAAAAGTGATGACTTTGAAATTCCAAAAGTGGGTAGATACACTTTTAGTGAGGATGAAAAACAACTCCTATTAGCAACTGAAACTGAAAAAATCTATCGCCATTCCAGCAAATCGGTTTTTTACATCTACAATGTTTTTACCGATAAACTCAAAAAACTAAGTAATGACAAAGTAATGTACGCTACTTTCTCGCCTCAAGGAGACAAAGTTGCTTATGTAATGGATAACAATCTTTTTATTCAAAATATCAGAAGCGGAAAAGTGACAGAAGTTACAACTGATGGGGAAAAGAACCATATAATTAATGGGGCTTCCGACTGGGTGTATGAAGAAGAATTTGCTTTGGTTCGCTCTTTTGAATGGGCGCCAGATGGAGAACATATTGCCTATTATAAATTTGATGAAAGTGCTGTAAAAGAATTCTCTATGGATTTGTTTAAAGGAGGATTGTACCCAACCCAAGAAGTGTTTAAATATCCGAAAGCAGGAGAAGACAATTCAGTTGTAAAAGTATATTTCTACAATTTAACAGCAAATAAAAGCACTTTTATTTATACCGAAAAAGATTACGAATACATTCCAAGAATTAAATGGACCAACAACCCAAAAGTATTGGCGCTTTACGGAATGAATCGCCACCAAAATGAATTGGATTTTGTGTTAGTCAATGCTGAGGACGGAAGCAATAAAGTGCTCTTTACCGAAAAAGACAAATACTTTATTGACATTCATGACAACCTAACTTTTTTACCTGAAGACAACTTTATTTGGACTTCCGAAAAAGATGGATTCAATCATATTTACATAAAAGATTTTGAAGGTTATGAAACACAAATCACCAAAGGTAATTGGGAAGTAACTTCTTTTCATGGGGTTGATTCTGATAAAATGAAAATCTTCTACACTTCCACTGAAGACGGTTCAATCAACCGTTCGCTTTTTGTGCAAGATTTGGAGGGTGGAGAGAAAACAAGACTTACTACTAAAAATGGCACAAACTCTACTTCATTCAGTAAAGGACTTAAATATTATATGAATTCCGTTTCCACTGCCAACTCTGCACCTATTTACACTTTGCATACTGCTGATGGAAAGCAATTAAAAACGCTAGAAGATAACACTGATTTTAACACTAAAATGGAAGAATTTAACTTATCTGAAAAAGAATTTTTCACTGTTAAAACTGAAGATGCAGAATTGAACGCTTGGATGATAAAACCTCCAAATTTTGATAAAAACAAAGAATATCCACTTTTCATGTTTGTATATGGAGGTCCTGGCTCACAGCAAGTAAAAAATTCTTTTGGGGGAACAAACTATTACTGGTATCAAATGCTAGCCCAAAAAGGATACATTGTGGCCTGTGTGGACAATAGAGGGACAGGAGGAAAAGGTGCCGAATTCAAAAAAATGACCTATAAAGAATTGGGTAAATATGAAACCATTGACCAAATAAATGCAGCAAAATACTTTGGAGGCCTAAATTATATTGATTCAAATCGTATTGGAATTCAAGGATGGAGTTATGGAGGATATATGTCATCCTTAGCCATAACAAAAGGTGCTGATGTTTTCTCATTAGCAATTGCTGTAGCACCTGTTACCAACTGGCGCTATTACGATAATATCTATACTGAACGCTTTATGCAAACTCCACAAGAAAATGCAAGTGGTTATGATGAAAACTCTCCAATTAACCATGTAGAAAAACTAAAAGGACATTACTTATTGGTACATGGTGGTGCTGATGACAATGTACATGTTCAAAATACTATGGAGATGATTTCAGCATTGGTAAAGGCAAATAAACAGTTCGATTTATTCATCTATCCTGATAAAAATCATGGGATATATGGTGGGAATACACGCTATCATTTATACAAAAAAATGACTGATTTTATTTTAAAGAATCTATAATAGAAAATTTTACTATTTTCGGCAACCTAATTTATTAAACAAAATATGACAAATCAAGACAATCAACTATTCGGACATCCTAAAGGTTTGTTCTATTTATTTTTTGCAGAATTATGGGAACGTTTTTCCTATTACGGCATGCGCGCTCTACTTATGCTTTACATGGTAAATGAGTTTTTTACTTATATTACTGATGAGGCTTACAGAGAAGAAATGTCATTTGGGATTTTTGCTGCTTATGGTTCATTAGTATATGCAACACCAGTATTAGGGGGTATGATTGCCGATAAGTTTATTGGTTTCAAAAAATCAATTATGCTAGGAGGAATTTTAATGGCACTCGGACATTTCTTTATGGCATTCTATTTTAAAAGTGATGTTCTTGGCTTTGAAGTTTCGTCTATTAACCACTTTTTCTTTTATGCTGCACTTGCACTTTTAATTGTAGGAAACGGATTTTTCAAACCTAATATTTCTACCATGGTAGGGCGTCTATATCCTGAAGGAGACAATAGAAGGGATTCTGGATTTACTATCTTTTATATGGGAATAAATTCCGGAGCCTTCTTAGCCCCATTAGTTTGTGGTTGGTTGGGTTATGAATTTGGTTGGCATTATGGTTTTGGGGCAGCCGGTATTGGTATGGTAGCAGGTTTAGTTGTTTTTTGGAGGGGAGTAAATGCAAATGTGCTTGGAGATAAAGGATTGCAGCCAGTAGAATATATA
>CATMIT010000036.1 GCA_950069165.1 uncultured Flavobacteriales bacterium | reverse complement strand
TTGGCAGAAGTTATTTTAACGCAATAAAAATTTATTCTTTTTGTTGTATTTTCGCAACCAATAATTGACAAAAAAATAGAAGATGAATAAAAACAATTATGCAGTAATTATGGCTGGTGGAGTCGGTTCTCGATTCTGGCCAATGAGCACACAAGAATTTCCAAAACAATTTCATGACATGTTGGGAACAGGACAATCTTTGATTCAACGTACTTTTGAGAGAATTAACGAATTGGTACCTTCTGAAAATATTTTAATTGCCACAAATGAGCGCTACGAAAAATTGGTCTTAGAACAAGTACCTAAATGCAATAAAAATAGAGAAAAGAAAAGCAAATGCTTTTGGAAACAATCCTTTATCTATATTCTTGATGGCATTGTGCACATCTTCTTTATCTGCTGAAACCCCTCTTTTATTATATGTCTCACTCATTATTTTAGGAAATAAAAAAGCATCCCTATTTTAAGGATGCTTTATTATATTTTATATTTAGCTTACTTTTGGTCTGATAAATCCTCTGCTGGTTTTTTGACATCCTCTTTCCTTTTATCTTCTAATTCTATTGTTGGACCTTCCACCTCTATTTCTTTTACTTCTTCTTTTGGTTTTGGCACATATTCCTGACTTATTACCTTAAATGTAGTTCGTCTGTTATACTGATGCGCCTCTTCTTTATGCTTTCTTCTTCTTAATCCATCAATATACGCTTTTGTAAGCACATCTCCTTTCTTTAATTTTCCATCTTTATATTCCATTACTAATGGTTCTGATTCTCCCATTCCTCTTGCCGATAATCTTTCTGCATCAATTCCATTTTCAATGAGATAGTTTATACAAGCATCTGCTCTTTTTTGTGAAAGAATTTGGTTTTGGGCATCTGTTCCTCTATAATCAGTATGCGAACGTAACTCAATTGCAATATTTGGGTTTTCATTTAATGTTTTTATCAAACCATCCAAATCTTCAATAGATTTTTCTCTCAAATCCCATTTAGCATAATCGTACTCAATTTTTGGTAAAATAATTTCTTTTACTACTGGGTCTAATTCAAAATCAACCACAAAATCTTTATTATGCTCCACCCCAACTGTTGTCAAAGTTTTTTTCTTTTTTAAATACCCTTCCATTGAAGCAACCAACTCATAAGAGGTGATTGGTTTTATTTTATAATTATACGAACCTGCATTATCTGTTTTTGCATCATCAGAATTACCATCAGAGCCAATAATCTGAACATTAGCGCTCGTTAAAATAGCACCTGTTTTTGAATCGGTAACCACTCCTTGCAAAGTAAAAATAAGTGGTGGCAATTCAAACTGGTAAATGTCATCACCCCCTTTACCTCCCTTTCGATTTGAGGTAAAATATCCTCTTTCGTTTTTTCTCTCAATAATCATTCCAAAATCGTCTCCTGGAGAGTTGACAGGTGATTTTAAATTAATTACAGATGTGAAACTTAGGTTACTATCAGGTACTGATTTGTAAATATCCAATCCTCCCATTCCTATATGTCCATCTGAAGCAAAATAAAGTGTGCCATCAGCATGAATAAATGGGAACATTTCGTCACCAGAGGTGTTAATAGCCGGTCCTAAATTCATTGGCTCACTCCACTGATTTCTTTTTATTTTTTGTACCACCCAAATGTCTTTCTCTCCATAGCCACCTTTTTGGTCAGAAGAAAAGAAAATGGTACTTTCATCATCCGTAACTGCCGGATGCCCTACAGTTGTTCCGCTATCTACTTTTATTTGTAATAATTGTGCTTCCCCCCATAATTTTCCTTTTCGTTGAGACACATATATATCACAGCCCAATTGTTTTTTCTTTTCTACTTTACATTTGGTAAAATACATGGTGCTTCCCCTCTGGTTAAGGTAAAGCGCTCCTTCATTTGCATCTGTATTAATGGTTTCCATTTCAGCAGTAGGTGATCTCCATTTTGCTTTTTTGTCGATTCTTGTCTTGTAAATGTCGGTAAAACTCTCCCCTGTTCTCCCATCAATATCTGTTCCAGCTGAGCCTTTTCGTGAGGAAGTAAAATAGATTTCGGTATATTCTTTATTTCCGAAAGCTGGTGAAAAATCATTATATTTTGAATTTATAATTGGCATTAAAGCTATTTTGTAGCGTGTAGGATTAGCCTCCCAATCTACTGCCAACTGACAAGATTTCACTCCTTTTTCCCCTCTAATATCAGTCGGATTAAGCTTTACATATTTTTTGTATTGCACCAATGCCTCTGTATATTTAGCGTTTTTCTTTAACATATCAGCATATCTTAAATACCCCACTACATCCGGATATTTGGTTTTTAAGGATCTTTTATAATAGCTTTCTGCTCTTTTGGTATTACCCGAAAGCCGATAGCACTCTGCTTGTCTGAAAGTAATCTCTGACTTTAAAGCTCTATTCTTAGTTTTAGAATAGGCCTTCTTATAAAGCTCGGCCGCTTTGTTATATTCTTCCACAGCAAATGCTTTATCCGCTTTTTTGGTTTTTGAATTAGTTGCGCTTTGTGCACCAACTTGTAAGGCAAAAACCATACATAAGTTTACTAATAGGATTCTTACAAAATAATTCATTTTTTTCATTTTTAAAACTTTGCTAAAATAAGGAATAATTTATTAAAAAAACAAAATACTGCTTTTTAGAATGAAAAGGTTTATTAATACCTACTATTTTGTGAATAATAATTCTCTGAATTTTGGCAATGGCCAATCCTCATCATTAATTAATAATTCTAACTTATCAGTCTGATATCTAATCTTATCAAAGAGAGGCAGAACCCTATTGCAATACGCTTTTGCTCTCTTTTCAACATCCAAGATTTTATTTGCTTTTCTCCTTTGGTTTGTCATTTCATTAACATCTGACATAATGCTAGAAATCCTTTCAGAAATCTCAGTAATCATGCTTATTTGCTCTTTTGAAAGTTTTTTATAGGTTTTTTCATCCATCAATTCTTTTAATCCTTTTACATTTTCAATCAGTTTATTCTGATAGTTTATTGCAGTAGGAATAATATGATTTCTTGCAATATCTGCTATTATACGCGACTCTATTTGAATCTTCATTTGGTATTGTTCCAAATAAATCTCATATCTCGCCTGAATTTCTTTCTCACTCATCACATTGTTGCTTGTAAATAAGTCCACCGATTTTTTCGATTTGAATTCTGCAAGCGCATAAGGAGTTGTTTTGATGTTGTTTAATCCTCTTTTTTTAGCCTCTTTTACCCAGGCATCCCCATAATTATTTCCTTCAAAAAGGATATCTTTCGAACTTATAATCGTGGAACGCAACACTTTGAAAATGGCTTCATCTTTCCCATTTCCTTTGTTGATTAAAGCATCCACTTCTTTTTTAAATTTGTTTAACTGCTCTGCCATTATTGTATTTAAAACCATCATTGGCAGTGCACAATTTGCTGTAGAACCTACTGCACGAAATTCAAATTTATTACCAGTAAACGCAAAAGGAGAAGTTCTATTTCTGTCTGTATTGTCTAATAGAATTTCTGGAATTTTTCCGACTACATTTAGTTTAAGGTCGGTTTTATCTTCTGGAGTCATTTTTCCTTTCTTAACCTTTACCTCCAACTCATGTAAGGATTTTGTTAGTTGCTTGCCAATAAATATAGAGATAATGGCTGGCGGAGCTTCATTTGCTCCTAATCGGTGGTCATTGCCAGCTGAGGCTATGGAGGAACGCAACAAATCAGCATACTGATTAACAGCAGCTATTGTATTTACAAAGAAAGTCAGGAATTGTAAATTGCTTTTTGGTGTTTTTCCAGGACTCAAAAGATTAACACCAGTGTTGGTACATAACGACCAATTGTTATGCTTGCCCGAACCATTTATTCCTGCAAATGGCTTCTCATGCAAAAGAACACGAAAGTTATGCCTACGTGCAATTTTGTCCATCAAATCCATTATTAAGGAATTATGATCTACAGCTAAATTCGCCTCTTCAAAAACGGGTGCACACTCAAACTGGTTTGGCGCTACCTCATTGTGTCTGGTTTTTACTGGAATTCCTAATTTTAAAGATTGAATCTCCAATTCACGCATAAAAGAAGCAGCTCTTTCAGGAATTGAACCAAAATAATGATCATCCAATTGTTGTCCTTTTGCAGGAGCATGCCCAAAAAGTGTTCGCTCACACATTACCAAATCGGGTCTGGCATTGTAAAGGGCACTATCAACAAGAAAATACTCTTGTTCCCAACCCAAAGTTGCAATTACTCTGTTTACATGTTTATCAAAATACTGACAAACAGAAGTTGCTGCCTTATCTACTGCATGAAGTGCTTTTAATAATGGCGTTTTATTGTCTAAGGCCTCCCCCGTGTAGGAAACAAAAATGGTAGGAATACAAAGCGTATCTCCAAAAATAAATGCAGGAGAGGATGGATCCCAGGCAGTATAACCCCTAGCTTCAAAAGTATTACGGATTCCACCACTTGGGAAACTGGAAGCGTCTGGCTCTTGCTGCACTAACTGATTTCCCTCAAATTTATCAATCGCCCTTCCACCTTCAATAGGATCAAAAAATGCGTCATGTTTTTCGGCAGTTGCACCCGTTAATGGTTGAAACCAATGGGTATAATGTGTTGCCCCTTTCGATATTGCCCATTGTTTCATAGAAGAAGCAATAAGGTCGGCTGTGTCCCTTTGAATTTTTTCTCCTTTTTCTATAGCAAGTATTATGCTATTATAAGCTTCATCTGTCAAAAATTCTTTCATAATAGATTGGTTGAAAACCTGAGACCCAAAAATCTCTGATGAAGTTTCTCCGTTTCGCTCAATAATTAATGGTTTTCTACTAAGAGTTTCTTTAAAAGCTGCAATTCTGAATGAGGACATTTTTATGAAATTTTTAGTTAATACCTATTTTTGGCAAATATATATTTATTTTGTGGGGGTACATGTAAAAAAGTAAAGTATTTTTATTGATACCCCCTATTTTTTTATTAAAAATAAGATTTTTCTGTATTTTTCTACACTATACCCCCTTTAAAGGATATAGTATAAACAAGGTATGCAATATAAATTCCTAAAAAGATAAGCCCTTCTTTATTTGATATTCTGTTTTTAGAAAAAAGATAAATAAAGGCGCCAAGCAGAAGTGTTATCGCCATCATAAATAAATAGTCGGTTCTTAATAATTGCTGATCAACCAAAGGAATATCTGTTATTAATGCAGTCAAACCCAATACCGCCAGAATATTAAAAATATTGGAGCCAATAAGATTGCCAACCGCCAAACTTTCTTCCTTTTTTAGTGCTGCAATTACGGTAGTAGCAAGCTCAGGAATGCTTGTTCCAATGGCAATAACGCTTACCGCAATTACCCTGTCGGAAACACTAAACACTTTTGCCAAAGCTATTGCTCCATCCACAAAGTAGTCCGCACCAAATTTTAATAAAACAACCCCTACAATTAAAAAAGAAACACTTTGATAAAAAGGGCTTTGGCTTTTTTCTGCTAATAACCGATCCTCATCTACAGCAGCTTTTAAATTTTCATTACGCGATTGCCTTATAAGTAATACCGTGAAAAGCAGTAGTGAAGCCACAAAAACGATTCCTACCCAAAATGAAATACCGTTAAAAAAATACAAAATGATTCCAAAAACAAGGGAAGAGAGAAACATAAAAGGAAAAGAAATTTTCTTTGTTTGAGAAGTAATATTAAGACGGAACAAAACTGCAGCAAGGCCTAAAACCAAGGCAATATTAGCAATATTAGATCCAATTATATTTCCGAAAGTAATGTCGGTATGTCCTTTAATGGCAGCCCCTAAACTTACCAAAAGCTCAGGAGTGGAAGTAGCACAAGAGACTATTGTCATCCCAACTACAAGGGTTGATATTTTTAGCTTTAAGGCCAAAGAAACAGCCCCTTTCACAAGGGCCTCTCCTCCTAAATAAAGTAATATTAATCCAGCAAGAAATTTGGCAATTAAAATCATTATTTATCTAAATCAAGATCGTCTTTTAGTTTATTGGTGCTATCGCGAATCTCTTTTTTAATCTCATTGGATGCATCTTTTAACTCTCGCATGGCTTTACCCAAACCTTTGGCTAATTCAGGAATTTTATTGGCACCAAAAAACAGCACCACAAAAAGTAGAATAATTAAAATCTCCGGACCTCCTATAAATAACAACATGGCACAAAAATAAAAAAAACCAAGCAAATGCTCGGTTTTCTTTTATCTAAAATCTATTATCTACTTTCTATCAACCAACAACTATCTCTTTTCCTCTTTTCTTTTAAGCGTATCCAACATAATAGGAGAAGCTACAAACAAAGAAGAGTAGGTTCCTACAACTACCCCTATCATCAGGGCGAACATAAAGCCCCTAATTACTTCCCCACCAAATAGGAAGATTACTAAAAGTACAAAGAAGGTAGTCATGGAGGTATTAATCGTCCGGCTAAGCGTGGAGTTAAGCGCATTGTTCATTACTGTTTCAATTTCTTGTTTTTTGTGCATTCCCATATATTCCCTTACCCTATCGAACACCACCACCGTATCGTTGAGCGAATAACCGATAATGGTCAGAATTGCCGCAATAAATGCCTGGTCAATTTCCAAGGAGAAAGGCAGAATACCGTAAAAAATAGAGAATATAGAAAGCACAATTAGTACATCATGGAATACTGCCGCAACAGCACCCAAAGAGAATTGCCATTTTCTAAATCGGATTAAAATATATAGGAAGATGATTAGCAATGAGAAAAAGACCGACCAAACAGCTGCATCCTTTATATCATCCGCAATGGTTGGCCCTACTTTTTGTGAACTCATTACTTCATAGTCCATTTGCATTTTAACAAGGCCTTCTTTAAGTTTTGCTTCTACCACCTCATCTGCATCATTTGTATTGTCATCAATCATATATTTGGTAGTAATCTTTACTTGATTGTCATCCCCAAAAGTTTTTACTTGTGGGGCGTATTTCAATCCATCATTATCCACAAAAACGGTTGTCAGTTCACTCCTTAATTTTTCATTATCTACTATATCATCAAACCTTACCACATAGGATCTTCCTCCAACAAAATCTACTCCATAATTCAAACCCTTGGTAACTAAAGAACCCATTCCTAAAAGAATAATAATCCCAGAAAGGATATAGAATTTTTTTCTTTTTCCAATAAAATCAATATTGGTGTTTTTAAATGCCCCTTCTGTGAGTTTGGTAGAAAATTTTATTTCTTTGTTTTTTCTTAATCTTCTAGAAATTATAAGTCGAGTAATAAAGATGGCCGAGAACAGAGAAGTCAAGATACCAATAATCAAAGTAGTCGCAAATCCTTTTATTGGACCTGTGCCAAAAGTATAAAGAATAATACCAGTAAGTAGTGTAGTTACATTGGCATCAATAATAGCACTATATGCTTTATCATAACCATCCTTTATGGCCAAGCGAATTCCTTTTCCTCCACTTAGTTCCTCCCTAATTCTTTCATAAATAAGCACATTGGCATCCACCGACATACCAATAGTAAGCACAATACCCGCAATTCCTGGAAGGGTAAGCACCGCACCAATGGAGGATAGTACGCCAAAGATGAAAAAGATATTGGCAAGCAAAGCAATGCTGGAAACCACACCAGCACTAGAATAATAGAAAATCATATACATCAGCACAATCATAAGGGCAATGATGAAAGATTTCAATCCTGCATTAATCGCTTCCTCCCCAAGGGATGGGCCAACAATAGCCTCTTCAATAATTCGAGCAGGAGCTGGTAACTTTCCTGATTTTAAGATATTTGCTAAATCTTTCGCTTCATTGATGGTAAAGTTTCCTGTAATTTGAGAACGACCTCCTGATATTTCACTCTGAACCGTTGGGAAGGAATACACAAAACCATCTAATACAATAGCTACACTTTTTCCGATATTCTCGGCCGTTAAGCGTTTCCACTGCTTAGCACCTTCCGAATTCATGGTCATGGATACTTCTGGGTTTGCATTAAACTGCCCAAATTCTTGTCTTGCATCTGTTACTACATCTCCTTCTAAGGAGGCCTTTCCATCACGACCAGAAACTTTTAACCCAATAAGTTGCATAAACTTTCCGTCCGAATCGTATGGTTTTACGGTATAAGCAAATTTGACATCCAATGGGAAGTTTTTCATCACCTCCACATCCGCTAAATATTCATTCAGTTTAGCGGTATCTTTTATGGTACAAAAACCAACAACTGGCCCTTCATTTGGACTATTATCTTGGTTGATGTTAGGATAAAGCACTGCATAAAGTGGATTCTCAGCTGCAAACTGCTCAAAGGAAAGTTGGGAATCAGAAGTGTCAGAAATTGCTGAATCTCCCTCTAGTTTGCTTAATAAAGAATTGGCACTTGTATCTTCTTCTAATGCTGTTTCTTCTACATCAATATTGTCTTCAACTGAAGCTAAAACTTCTTCTACTTCTTGTTTTATAGTATCGGTTAATTCCGCTTGTTCTCTTAAATATTTGTTTGCATCTTCCAAACTTTGCAATAATTCTGAGTACTCATAAGTTTCCCAAAACTCCAATTTGGCTGTGGATTGCAACAATTTTCTGGCTCTTTCTGGCTCTTTAATTCCAGGAAGTTCAACTAATATTCTACCAGAATTCTCTAACCTTTGAATATTTGGCTGGGTAACCCCAAACCTATCTATACGAGAACGCAAGATATTGAAGGTACGACTAATGGCGTCCTCCACTTCTGCCCTGATTACTTTTATAACCTCTTTATTAGTAGCATTAATCTTTATTTCATCTCTCATTTGTGCTGTAAACAAAACGGCAAGTCCATTATTTGGGGATAACTTCTCATACTCCATTGCAAAAAGGGTAACAAAATCATCCTGAGAGTTTTTTTGCATTTGCTTAGAGTTAGTAATTGCTGTGTTGAAAGCCTCATCTTTGCTGTAATTAGATAAAGCTTTTATCACTTCAACAACCGATACTTCTAATGTAACATTCATACCTCCTTTAAGGTCAAGCCCCAAATTGATTTCTCTCTCTTGGCATTCCTTATAAGTATAGTCTTTCACCCAAATATCATATACCTTCTCACTGCTGATTGAATCCAAATAATACTTTTCTCTTTTGGTAGATACTTCTTGAAGATAGTCATTTACTTTTGTGGAATCGATCAAGCTGTCATTACTACTTTTCTGAAATTCTGAGATTAACTCTTCTTTGTTAATTTCAATGTACGTATTGGCGTATTCTACTGCATCTTCTTGCACGCCATCAGCTACCCAAGTAAAGGATAGTTGATACAAACAAACTATGGCGAATAGGATGGCGAATACTTTAATTGCGTTTCTGTTTTGCATTATTTCTTATTTTTTTTAGCTGGAATTTTCAATCGGCAAATATAGAATTTCATTCTTATATAAGCAATAAAATAAAGGGGCATTTATTTGATAAGAAAAAAGCCCAATATTTTAGTAATATAAAAGCTGAATGAAATTTTAAAGCGCTCCTATTTCGTTAAGTAGTGCATTGGTGGCTTTCACGCCTTCTGCTGAAGTAGTTAATTGGGCTTTTTCTGCCGCCTCCAATTCAATCTCCACAATTTTCTCGATACCATTTTTTCCCAATATTACTGGAACGCCAATACAAAGGTCAGAAAGTCCGTATTCCCCATCTAAAAGTGCTGAGCAAGGGAACATTTTATGTTGGTCGCAAACTATGGATTGAACCAATGCTGACACTGCTGCCCCTGGCGCATACCATGCTGATGTGCCTAACATTCCAGTAAGGGTTGCTCCTCCTACTTTGGTGTCTTCCAATACTTTTTGTAATCTTTCCTCCGACAAAAACTCGGATGCTCTTACACTATTTCTACTTGCTAAACGCGTTAAGGGAACCATGCCTTTATCAGAATGGCCGCCAATTACCATGCCATCCACATCAGAACTTGGACAGTCCATTGCCTCTGCCAATCGGTATTTGAAACGGGCACTATCTAGTGCGCCTCCCATTCCTATAATTCTGTTTTTGGGTAGCCCAAAGGTTTTATGTGTGAGGTAAGTCATGGTATCCATTGGATTACTTACAATAATTAAAATCACATCTGGAGAATGTTTGATTAATTGTTCTGCAACGGATTTTACAATTCCCGCATTTATTCCAATGAGCTCCTCACGCGTCATTCCTGGTTTTCTTGGTATTCCGGAAGTAATAACTGCAACTTTGCTTCCAGAAGTTTTGGCATAATCGTTAGTGCTTCCTGTTATTTTGGTATCAAAACCATTTAAGGCCGCAGTTTGCATTAAGTCCATTGCTTTTCCCTCTGCAAAATTGTCTATAATATCGACCAATACTACTTCAGATGCAAAATTTTTAATGGCAATATATTCGGCACAACTAGCACCAACTGCACCTGCTCCTACTACTGTTATTTTCATTTTTTTTGGTTTGTAGTTTGTAATTTGTAATTTTTAGTTTTTCTACCGACCACAAACTAACAACTATTAATCACCAAACATCTTTCGATTAAGCATCAATATTTGCATATTTTGCATTGGCTTCAATAAATGCTCTTCTGGGAGGAACATCATCTCCCATTAACATAGAGAAAACTCTATCGGCTTCTGCTGCACTATCAATTGTAACACGTTTTAGTGTTCTTTTTTCTGGATTAAGTGTGGTATCCCAAAGTTGTTCGGCATTCATCTCTCCAAGCCCTTTATACCTTTGTATTGCTACATTCACTTCTTTTCCGGCTTTCATGTCAAGCACCTGTTCATCTCTTTCTTCATCACTCCAACAATACCTATGATCTTTTCCTTTCTTTAATAAATATAAAGGGGGAGTTGCGATATAGACATAGCCATTTTCGATTAATTCATACATATAACGGAAAAAGAAGGTAAGAATAAGGGTGGCGATATGACTTCCGTCAATATCGGCATCTGTCATAATCACTACTTTATGGTATCTCAATTTTTCGGTATTCAGTGCTCTTTCATCTTCCTCCGTTCCTACAGAAACACCTAAAGCAGTATACATATTTTTGATTTCCTCATTTTCGAAAACCTTATGTTGCATGGCTTTTTCTACATTTAAGATCTTTCCTCTTAGTGGTAAGATTGCTTGAAAATGTCGATTTCTACCTTGCTTAGCAGTTCCACCCGCCGAATCTCCCTCAACTAAAAATATCTCGCATTTTGCAGGATCTCTTTCGGAGCAATCCGCAAGTTTTCCAGGAAGACCTGAGCCAGACATAATGCTTTTTCTTTGCACCATTTCCCTTGCCTTACGGGCAGCATTACGAGCAGTAGCAGCTAATATTACTTTTTGCACAATTATATGCGCTTGCTTTGGGTTTTCCTCCAAATAAAAGGAAAGCATATCGCTTACCGATTGTGATACAGCAGTAGTTACTTCCTTATTTCCTAACTTGGTTTTAGTCTGCCCTTCAAATTGTGGCTCCATTACTTTTACAGAAATTACAGCCGTCAATCCTTCTCTAAAATCGTCCCCTGAAATCTCAAATTTTACTTTTTTAAGTAACCCCGACTCATCCGCATATTTCTTTAGGGTTCTGGTAAGACCCCTTCTAAAACCAGAAAGGTGCGTACCCCCCTCATGGGTGTTAATGTTGTTTACATAGGAATGCACATTTTCTGTATAGGAATTATTATACACCATAGCAACCTCAACTGGTACGCCATCTTTTTCCCCATCAATATATATTACATCATCTAATATCGACTCTCTAGTTCCATCCAAATACCGAACAAATTCTTTTAACCCTCCTTCAGAATAAAACTCTTCTTTTATAGTATTGCCCTCTTCATCTGTTCTTCTTTTATCAGTGATAGAAAGATGTATTCCTTTGTTTAGAAATGAAAGTTCTCTTAATCTGGCTGCCAAAATATCGAAATGATAAACCGTCTCAATGAAAATAGTGTTATCGGGCTTAAAAGTAACATAAGTTCCTGTTTTATCGGTTGTACCTATTTCCCTTACATCATATTGGGGTTTCCCTATTTTATATTCTTGCTCAAACACTTTTCCTTCTCTGTGTACTTCTACTCTCAAATCGCTTGAAAGTGCATTAACACAGGATACACCAACACCATGCAAACCTCCGGAAACTTTATAAGAATCTTTGTCAAATTTTCCTCCAGCATGCAGCACAGTCATCACTACTTCCAAAGCAGATCTTTTCTCTTTTTCGTGCATATCGGTTGGTATACCTCTACCGTTATCCTTTACTGTGATGGAATTATCCTCATTGATAATAACATCAATGTGCGAACAATGCCCCACTAATGCCTCATCAATTGAATTATCAACCACTTCATAAACTAAATGGTGCAATCCCTTCTGACCAATATCGCCAATAAACATAGCAGGTCTTTTTCTAACTGCCTCTAAGCCCTCTAAAACCTGAATATTATCGGCACTATAATTCTGCCGATTTTTATTTTCTTCACTCATATTTTTTGAATTAATTTTTGTTGATTTTTAAAACATGCAAATATACATATTTACTACCGATTAGAGTGCAAATAAAAAAGATAAAATTTAGTCTATTTTATTAACAAAAGTTGATAACTTTTAGAAGGAATAACTCAGGCCAAAAACGCAATTAAAACCAATCTCCTGATAATCCCTCCAAAGCTCTTTATTGGAACCATTTAGATTGTTGAGATGCAAATAAGCTGAAAGGATTTTGGAGTAATGGTACTGCAGTGCTAAATTGAAATGAAATTGTGTAGGGAGTTCTTTAAAATCTTTTTGAGAAACAGCTGAATTTCTTTTCCCAAAGTAACTGAAAGTTGGTATTACTTTTATTTTATCTCTTAAATTGATAGGAGCGCTAACATCAAAAGTAATATTGGGTTTGTGAGAAACTTTTTCATTCCAATTGTAATAGTCCGCATTAATCTTTAAGCTAACTAAATTATTAATTTTTTTATCATAAGTAGCATTGGTGTGCAATTGCCAAACCTCAATATAATTTACAACAAATCTCTTGTAAGTGGAATTATCCGACAAATCAAAATAGGCAAAGTTTCTTACATTTCCATAAGCAATACTGCCATTAAAAACTTCATCTTTACCCAATACATTTTGCATAGCCAAATACAATTCATCTGTATCAGTTGTTTCTAATTGCTGAACAAAACCATTATTCCCAACTGTGCTTTGATTCGTTCCATATGAATGAATATAAGGATTTTCGTCAGAAAGAGATTTAATGGTGTGCCTTTGTTCGCTATGACGAATTCCACCATAAACCAACAACACATCTTTTACCAATTCCTTTGTCATCTT
>CATMIT010000035.1 GCA_950069165.1 uncultured Flavobacteriales bacterium | reverse complement strand
AGGGGGAATGCACTTGCATTCTTCACTTTTATCCTTATTAGGAGTTGTTATTTTAGGCATCTTAGCTAAAAAAATGATGGAGCTTTCCAAAATTGAAGTATTCCGTTTATTAAGTGTTTTGGTTTTAACCTTACTAATTACAGTTTTTTGGTCTTTCTTTGAGTTAGCAGGTACTGCAATTACACTGTTTGCTGAAAGAAATGTAAACCTTACATTATTAAATGCTTCTCAAACCAATGCAATAAATCCTGGATATATTATTTTCCTAGCTATCCCATTTTCAATGATGTGGGTATATTTATCAAAAACACAAAGAAACCCTACTACTCCTAATAAATTTGCTTTAGGTATTTTACAATTAGGTTTAGGGTTTTTAGTATTTGCCATGAGTGCGCAATATATGGATGCTGCTGGTCGTACTCCTTTTATGTTCTTAATGGTAGGGTATTTATTGCTAACAACTGGGGAATTATTTATCTCTCCTATTGGGCTTAGTAAGGTAACTGAACTTTCACCAAAAAGTATGACAGCCTTTATGATGGGAGTTTATTTCTTATCCTCATCTTATGCGCATTATATTTCAGGAGCAATTGCTAAATTAACTACTGCAAATGATGTAGGAGTGATTCCTGAACCAGGTTTCATGACTTCAATAATTGAAAAAGTAACAGGTTTTGCAGGAGGTTACTCAGAATCATCAGTGGAGGGAGTACAAAGTTTAGTAAGTTACACTTCAGTATTTACACAAGTTGGTGTTGTTGCAATAGGAATGGCTATTTTAGCGTTTATGCTTTCACCAATACTTAAAAAATGGATGCACGGCATCCATTAAAAAAAATATAAACATGAAAAAATTATTAGTTGTATTATTAGTAGCATTCGCTCTTAATGGATTTGCACAACAAAAGCCATTGGAGTGGAATACAGATGTCAACAAAGCCGTCAATCTTTCAATACAAACTGGAAAGCCATTATTCTTTTTCTTTACAGGAAGCGATTGGTGTGGTTGGTGCAAGCGCCTTCAAAGAGAAGTTTTCTTCAAGCCTGAGTTTGCTGTATGGGCAAATAAAAATGTAGTATTGGTAGAGTTGGATTTTCCAAGAAGAACAAAATTATCGGCCGAATTACAAAAACAAAACAGAGAACTCCAACAAATGTTTGGAGTAAGAGGCTATCCTACCATTTGGTTTGTTACTCCTGAAATTCAAGAGAGTAAGGTAAATTTTGCTAAATTGGGGTCTCAAGGATATGTGGCTGGCGGTCCACCCGCCTGGCTTGCAGGAGCTAATAAAATCATCAAGCCGAAAAAATGAAACAATTAGTTGTTGTTTTATTCTTATTGTTTAGTTTTTCTTCCTTTTCACAAGGGGAGGCCAAAACAGAAATTCAGTGGCTTAGTATTGAAAAGGCAGAAGAATTAGCTAAAAAATACGATAGCGATATGCTTGTTTTCTTTTTTAGAAATGGCTGCCCTGATTGTAAGAAAATGAAAGCAGAAACGCTAAAAAATTCTGAGATTATAAAACTCATTAATGAAAACTTTTTTCCTGTAATGCTAAATGCAAGAACTAAAGATACACTGATTTTTAATGGCAAAGAGTATATTAATCAGCAACCCAAAGAAGATGGCAAAACTTGGAGACATGATTTATATCATGAATTAGTTTTAGGCGGAGGGCATCAATATTATTATCCTTATACTGTTATTATTGATGGAGAGCATCAACCCATAAAGTATCTTCCAGGATTTTACCCTGCTATTCGTCTAAAAAGAGACTTACTTCAACTTATTAAATAAAAAAAATAGATCTTTTTTTGGGTGGATGATGGGATTCGAACCCACGACCCCCGGAACCACAATCCAGTGCTCTAACCAACTGAGCTACAACCACCATTTTTCAAGGCGCAAATATAAATATTTGATACTAATAAAAGGAAAGAAAAGTAAAGTAAAAATGCAGTATATTTGTTTGCGATATGGAAGTAAATAAACAAAAGGAAATTCTTGCAATTCAGGGCATGACCTGCGCTAATTGTGCTTTGGGAATAAAGAAGCATTTGGACAAAAAAGGTATCCAGCAAGTGCAAGTAAATTTTGCTACCAGTGAAGCTACATTTAATAAAGATAGAAATTACAACACAAAAGATGTAATATCGTTAATAAACAAACTTGGGTATAAAGCAAATATGATAACAGATGAGGTGGAAAGTCCTGGCTTATCCTCCATTGAAAAAAAGTTTTTTTTCACATTAATTTTTACGCTTCCTCTTTTTTCGCATATGTTTTTGCCAAAAGAAAATTTTTTACAAAATGCATTTGTACAATTTTTTCTTTGTCTCCCTGTTTTTTTTGTGGGTGTTTGGCACTTTGGGAAGAGTGCTTATAGCAGTTTAAAAACAGGGCTTCCTAATATGGATGTGCTTATACTGATGGGGAGTTCAGCCGCCTTTTTTTATAGTATTTATGGTTGGGTTCTTTTTTATGGGACTGAGCAATCTCATCATTATTTGTTTTTTGAAACTACTGCAACTATCATTACTTTAGTCCTTTTAGGGAATGTGTTAGAGCATAGGTCGGTAAAGCAAACCACTACAGCAATAAGGGAATTATCGGAAATAAAAACAGGTTTGGCAAAAAGAGAAGTTAATGGAGAAATAGAGGAAACTGCTTTTGATGAAATTAAAGTAAATGACATTTTAATTGTAAATATGGGAGATAAAATTCCTGTGGATGGAAAAGTGGTTTGGGGAACTGCCCTTATTGACGAATCCATGCTAACGGGTGAAAGCATTCCGGTTACCAAAGAGTTGGATGAGGCCGTTATTGGAGGAACCATTGTAAAATCGGGGAGCATAAAAATGAGGGCTACATCCGTTGGAGATGATACCCTTCTCTCTCAAATAATAGAACTGGTAAAAAATGCAGAAGATAACAAGCCAGATATTCAGAGTTTGGGGGACAAAGTAAGTGGAATTTTTGTGCCGATTGTTTTATTAATTGCCATTCTCACCTTTTTCATTTCGCATTATGTTTTTGGAGTTTTGCTAACGGATGCTTTTTTGCGTTCTATTGCTGTGCTGGTTATTTCATGCCCATGCGCCATGGGGTTGGCCACTCCAACAGCCGTAATGGTTGGTATTGGTAGGGCGGCAAAAAAGGGAATTTTATTAAAAGGAGGAGGAACATTAGAGAAATTGGCAAGTGTAAAAAGTATTGTGTTCGACAAAACAGGAACCCTCACAACAGGAGAGTTTTCCATCAAGCAAATTAAAGTAGTTGAAGGAGAGGAAATGTTTGTAAAAAGCATCATTTATAATTTAGAAAAACATTCCTCACATCCTATTGCACAATCATTAGTAAATGGCTTGCAAGAAGAAGCGCAAAGCTTAGAATTTGAAAAAATAAAGGAAGAAAAAGGAATTGGAATTTCAGCAATTTACAAAGGGGATAAATTCCAAATAGGCTCTGGCAGATTATTAAAAGAAAACAATAATGAGCACGATTTATATCTTTTAAAGAACAATAAAATTATTGCTTTTATCGATATAGAAGATGAGCTGAAAAAAGATGCAAAAACGGTAATTGAAAAAGTAAAAGCACTGGGTATAGCGCCAATTCTTTTAAGTGGTGATAAAGCAAGAAAATGTGAAGATTTAAACAAAAAATTAAATTTTAGCAAAGTGTATGCAGAGCAATTACCCAATGAAAAATTAGAAAAAATAAAACAACTAGTAAACAAAAATCCAACTGCCATGTTTGGGGATGGTATAAATGATGCACCAGCACTAGCACAATCGACAGTTGGTATCTCAATCAGTAATGCCACACAAGTTGCCATTCAATCGGCTGATGTTATTTTGCTAAACAAAAATGAACTATCTCAACTGCCCAAAGCATTGCAAGTGGCACGACACACTCTACTAACGATAAAACAAAATTTGTTTTGGGCTTTTGCTTATAATATTGTGGCTATCCCAATTGCAGCAATGGGATTTTTGAATCCAATGTGGGGGGCGCTTTTTATGGCTTTTTCGGATGTTATTGTAATCGGGAATTCCATTCGTCTGAAATACAAAAAAATATTTTAAAAGGTGAGGTATTTAATTGCTCGGGGATTTAAGGATTTACTCAATCATAAAAAAGTGGCTAGCAATACTGCTATTTTGTTTTCTTCTCAAATATTAGTGTTGATTATTGGATTAGGTATTAAAACCATCCAGGTAAGGGCACTAACCACTTATGAGTATGGTTTGCTTGCGCTATTTGGAAGTATCACTTCTTTTGTTGTTTTGTTTTTTCATTATGCCTCTTTCTCCTCTTTAAAGGTATTACTTGTCAATAATGAAGATAAAAAAAAGGAAAAAGAATACTTTGGACTGGGGATAATTATTGCAGGTATTCTAGGGGTTTTATTTTCCTTTTCCCTTTTTGGTATTAGCTTTTTTGTGGATGATTTTTTGGATGTAGAAATAGGGGAAATTATAAGATTATTGTCGCCTTTTTGCTTGATACTCCCCTTCCAATTTTTAATTTCTGAAATTGCGATTGGAGCAAGCAAACTTAAAAGTTTAGCGGTTTTCCATCTTTTTTCAAAAGGGCTATTTATCCTTTCTCTTTTTGCACTTTGGAAAGGGAGGGGCTTAAATGTAGAGCTCATCATTATTCTTAATTTACTTTCTTGGTTTGCAGCAACGGCTGTTGTTTTACTTACATTAAAACCCTCTTTTAGCAATATAAAAGAAAATCTAAAAATAGTAAAATCTAAAAATAAATCTTTTGGTCTTTCTTATTATTATGGGGCGATAGTCAATCAATCTACTTTCAAATTAGATGAACTTTTTATCACCTATTTTGTAAATATTACACAATTGGGTTTTTACACTTTGGCAAGTATTATTTGCTCCCCAATGACTTTTTTAAGCAGAGCTTTTGTAAATAGTATTTTTAAGAAGTTGGCATTTAAAGACAGAATCCCAATTAGAGTTTTTGTTTATAATACCCTTTGGCTGGGCTTTTGTATTTTGTTTTTATATCTCTGCTCTGATTTTATAGTGAGCACTTTATTTGGAGAAGAGTATATGCAAGTAAGCGTTTATATTTTACCACTTTCTATTGCATTTCTTTTTCAGGGGATGTACGCTCCTTTTAGTTTTCTTACAGTAAAATCCAAGGGAAGGGAGCTTAGAAATGTTGCTTATGCTGAGGCCTTTGTAAATGTATTTGGAAATATATTATTAGTTCCAACTATTGGGGTTTTAGGAGCAATTTATGCAAGTATTTTAGCTCGTTTTACGCACTTTGTAGGGCTTTGGTATTATTACAATAAAATGATAAAAGCATGAAAGTTTGCATGATTACATCCTTGCACTCTCCAAAAGACGACCGCATCTTTTTTAAGCAAGCAAAGTCCTTACAAAATAATGGCTTTGAGGTAAGTATTTTGTGTTTGGCTGATGAAAACGGTAAGATGAAAGATATGTCAGGAAAAGTAATCAATGCCAATAATGAAGAAGAAATTAATTATGACGGAATACAATTGATTGGCGTAAAAAAGAAAAAAGGGTTTTTTGAAAAAATATTATATAAATTAGCAAGAGGGAAATCTTGGGGCAACTTCATCAAAAAAGCAATTGAGATTAATGCAGAAGTATATCATGCGCATGAACCACAAACAGCTTTTATTGGTCTGAAAATTCAAAGCCACACAAAAGCCAAATTGATATATGATGCACACGAGCCATGGATTTTCTCTCGCTCTCTAAAAGAGGGTTTGCTAAAAATATTATGCCTTTCGAAACTAAAAAATATTATTACCGCAAATCAAATTACCCAGCAAACTTTATTGAAAGAAAACCCTAAACTAAATACAGAAGTAATTTACAATTGTTCGCCATCTTTTTTCATCCAATACAGAAAAGAAAATAAAGATATTATCATTTGCCATGAAGGGGCGCTTTGGTTCAACAGAGGGTTAAAACTAATTGTAGAGGCATTAATTATTCTAAAAACCACCTATCCTAATTTTAAATTCAGAATAATTGGAGATGTATTTGGAAAGGAAAAAGTGTATTTGTTGGATAAAATAAAAGAATATAATTTGCAGGAAAATATTGAGATTACAGGTTGGCTTGCATACAAAGATGTACCAAAATCATTGGCCGAATGCAGTATTGGTATAATTACAAATACGGATGAAGAACGCAATACTTTAGCCGGTCCTCCAAACAAATTATTTAACTATATGACATTGGGATTAGCGATTATTTCAGTGGATTTGCCAGCAACCACTCAAATTATCCGAGAAACCAATTGTGGAATTATTTTAGAAAAAAGAGAGGTACAGCTTTTAGCCGAAAAGTTGAAGGATCTCTTAGGGGATAATACTAAACGAAAAGATTTACAAGAAAAATCATCAGAGGCATCTAATAAAAAATACAATTGGGAATCAGAAGCAGATAAATTATTTCAATTTTATAGAAGTCTTAAATAAAAAATATTTATAAATTTACCGCTCAATTATTTTTAACCTAAAAAAACAAGATTATGAAAAAAGCACTACTATTTATTTTTACATTACTGTTTGGCGCGAATTTGATGGCTCAGATGTCTCCAAATACAGTATTAAATGCTTCTGATATTGCTGTAATTGATGACAAAGTGATTATGGGCGGAGATGAGGTGTTGAAAGATTTGATAAGGGAGCCAAACCCAGTTACTGCTTCTATGAGAATGGCAAGCTCAATTAACGAGTATATTGTAGGTACTACTACTTACGATTTGCAATCCAACGCTACTGTTATGGATAGAATTCTGCATCACCATGATGGTACAATTTCTGTAGCATGGACAAGAAGTACTGAATTTAACACTTCTTGGACAGATAGGGGAACCGGCTACAATTTTTATGATGGAACAGCTTGGGGCTCACAACCATCTTCTCGCTTAGAAACTTCAAGATGTGGCTGGCCTTCTATGCTTGCTACAAATTCTGGAAGAGAGATTTCTATTGCCCACAACACTGCTAATTCCTATGTGCAAATGACTTACAGAAATACTATAGGAACAGGGGCTTGGACTGAGCAAATTATTTCTTCACAAGATACTTTAGGAACTTATCGCTATATGATTTGGAATCGTTCGGCAGTTGGAGGAGCCAACGGAGAGAGTATTCACATGATAGCTGTTACGGCATCTTCTAATTTTGGAGGATTACCTTTTAATGGATTAGATGGTGCATTGGTTTATTATCGTTCATTAGATGGGGGAGCTACATGGGATATTAAAGATATGCAATTACCATCTTTGGACACCTCTTATTTTAACAGCTTTGGAGGAGATAGTTATACCATAAAAGCCCAAGGAGATATTATTTGTGTAGCATTTTTTGGTGGATGGGACGATACTTTTATTATCAAATCTACTGATAATGGAGATACATGGACAAGAACCACTGTTCTTGATTTCCCTGTTGACAAATATAGTGCGGATGATGGTATTGATTTGGATTTAGATGGCGTAATGGATTCGCTTTTTACTACGGATGGATGTGGCGCATTATTACTTGATAATAACGGAATGGCACATGTTTTTGCAGGCAATATGAGAGTATTAGATGCTGATTTGGCAGATGGAAATACTTCCTACTTCCCAGGAACAAATGGTTTATTGTATTGGAATGAAAATATTGGACCCGATACAGCAGGAAGTCAGATTTCTAATTCTGTTTGGTGGTCAGACAATGTGAGTATAATTGCTGGGGCTGAAGATTTGGATGGCGACAGCACTTTAACCTATGTTGATATTGCTACTTATTTTGCTTCTCTTTCCTCAATGCCAAGCGTTGGGATAGATGCTGGTGGAAGCATTTATGTTTCTTTTTCATCACTAATGGAAATATATGATAATGGCGCACAGAATTACCGCCATGTAAATATTATAAAATCACATGATGGCGGAATGACTTGGACCGACCCAATTGACATTACGCCTGTTTCTTTATTTTTAGGAATGGGAGAATGCGTATTTGCTTCTATGGAAAGAGATGTGGATGATAAAGTAAGATTGGTGTACCAAAAAGACATGGAGCCAGGATTAACAGTTAGGGGAGATGAGGATGCAGTAGGGATGAATGATATTGTTTATCTGGAATTGGATACGAATTTTATTGTTTCTGCAATAGACAATAATCCAATAGAAAATAATTTGAGTTTGGATATTTATCCTAATCCTACTAACAATCAAACTTCTATTAATTTTACAATTAAGAAAACCTCAAAAGTGAGTATTAATGTAGTGGATGTTTTGGGTAGAGCAATTTATAGTAGCAGCACTACCCTTAATAAAGGAAATCATTTAGTAATCCTAAATGTAGAAAACTATGATGCTGGAATTTACTATATCAATACGGTAATTGCTGGAAAATTATTTAGCAACAAATTGGTAGTAACTAAATAGTATTTAGTTACAAGAATAAAAGAAAGCCGAGTTTGCTCGGCTTTTTTTATACATAAATTTATTTATTGTAATTTTGAGCAAAACCAATAGTTATGACAAAACTATTTTTACTTTTATTTGCCTTCCCTTTTTTTGGCTTAGCACAAAACACTTATGTTCCTGATGATAATTTTGAACAAGCCCTTATTAATTTAGGGTATGACAATGTTCTGGATGACTATGTGCTGATGTCTTCTATTGATACTGTAATATCATTATTGGTATTTAATCAGAATATCTCAGATTTAACAGGAATTGAAGATTTTGTAAATTTAAAAATTTTAAGATGTAGTGGCAATCAGTTAACAAATCTGGATGTAAGCAATAATAGTTTACTTAGTCGGTTATTTTGTGGAGGGAATCAAATCACAAATTTGAACTTACAAAACAACCTATCATTAATGATTTTAAGATGTGGGAATAATCCATTAACTTCACTAGATTTAAGTAATAATAGTTTCTTGATACAGATGTTTTGTAGAAATAGTTTACTAACGAATTTAAATATTAAAAATGGAAATACTATATCATTAGATTCTCTGCTGATTACTAACAATCCTAATTTATATTGTATTGAAGTGAATAATATTAATTATGCAAATAATAATTGGACTTTTGCTAATGGCAGTATTGATAATCAACACTACTTTAATACAAATTGTAGCGGAACTGCTATCAAAGAGTATACTACAAACAAAGAGCTTATTAAAATAATTGATATTTTAGGTCAAAAGACACATTTCAAAAAGAAAGAAGTATTATTCTACATCTATAATGATGGTACTGTGGAGAAGAAGATTTTTATTGAATAAAATCTACTTTATATCAAAAAAGGAATCTACTTTTAACATTTGATGAGCAATAAACCCCTCAGCAAATTCACAATTTGCTTGCCTTCCTAAATCTTGCGCCCTATATTTTACACTTTCCAGAAATCCCTTTTTTGAAATGATGGTTTCCGTTTCTTTAGAATCTGAGTTATAGAATTGGGTTTTATATGCTTTTACTGCTTCTATTTTTTTCTCCATTTGCCTACTGATATCTATTACAAAATCGGGCTGTAAATGGTTGAACTGAATATAATGATAAATGGCTTTTGGTCGCCAAACTTTTTGCTTAGCGTTTACCTTTTCCAAGCCCGATAAAAAGCAAGCATCCACTACTATTTGTGAGGCCCTTCCATGATCAGGGTGCCTATCAGTTGAGGCATTGGCAATTACTATTTCAGGGCAATATTCTCTTATCTTTTTAATGAGAGCCAATTTATGTGCTTCATCATCCTTAAAGAAACCATCTTCAAAATTCATGTTCTCTCGCACAGCAACTCCTAATATTTTTGTGGCATTTTCACATTCTACCCTTCTGCTTTGGGTAGTTCCTCTTGTCCCCAATTCCCCTTTTGTCAAATCAATAATTCCTACCTTTTTCCCTTGTTCTACCAATTTGATAACAGTTCCTCCACAGCCCAACTCTACATCATCTGGGTGAGCACCAAAAACTAAAACATCAACTTTCATTTTCAGAGGGTTTAAAATTCAACTTTGCTAAAATAGCAGAAACTACCATAATCCCAATTAAGTAATACACAAAAGAAGGAATTGGCATTGGGTCTCCAGCAGCATAAGAGTGTAATCCGGAAAGGTAATAATTAACTCCAAAATAAGTCATAATAATAGACCAAATACCAATAACAGATGCCAAGTTAAACACATAGCGACTTTGCAATGCGGGAATAAAACGCAAATGCAAAATAATGGCGTAAACCAAAATACTAACCATGGCCCAAGTTTCTTTCGGATCCCATCCCCAATATCTTCCCCATGATTCGTTCGCCCAAATCCCACCCAAAAAAGTGCCAATCGTTAGCATATAAAGTCCAATAGTTAAGGATTTTTCATTGATAATAGTTATCTCTTCACAAACTAAATCAATCTTATTTTTCCCTGAAAAATTACCAATAAAAATAAGCCAAAGTGCAAAAAGCCCAAGCATGGCCCCTAAAGCCAAAAATCCATAGCTTGCCGTAATAATGGCCACATGTATCATCAGCCAATAGGATTTTAAAACTGGCACCAAATTTGTAATTTCAGGGTCCAGCCAGTTCAAATGAGCAACCATTAGCAAAAGGGATGCAACAATAGTTGTGGCTACCAATGTAAGTGCAGATTTCCGGCTGAAAAGCACACCAGAAAGTAGAGTTGCCCAGGCAATATAAATCATAGATTCATAACCATTACTCCAAGGGGCATGCCCTGAAATTACCCCCCTAACAATAAGCCCAATGGTATGCAGTGCAAAGCTACTATATATCAGCCATTTTAGGATTGTAACCAATGCGTTAAGCCATTTTCGATTCTTAAATATTTGTATAATTACAAAGACCAAAAGCAAAAATCCAAGCATAAAGTAGCCCATAAATAATTTAGAGAAAAGCTGTAAATTATTATAATAGACCTCCCATTTTGTTTTGTAAGTAGGGGGGATTACGGCTCCTCCATATTTTTCTTGAAATTTCTGAATATAGTCCAGAATCTCAGTTGCGGTTGTCCAATCCTTATTTTCTTTTGCCGACTTGATGGCATTGAAATACATACTCATAATGTTAGTCACAAATAAGGAATCATTGGAAGAAAAAAGTTCATTTTTAGAATAAGGATGCCATACATTATTGCTATCGTTTGCAAGTGGAAAAAGCCGTAAAAATCCCCCACTAAAGATAAGATAGCAAAGGTTTACTCTTTCGTCAACTGCAATTACATCTTTATCGAATTTATCTCTGTTTCGGGGTTGTTTGTTGTATGCATCTTCTACAAACTTATTTAGTTTATAAGTTCCATCTTTTTTAAATAATTGAATAAAGCTTACTAATTTCTTTTGGGTATCCAAAATATTTTTAAGCTCTGGATTTGACACTTTAACCAGAGGAATATTGCCCCAAGCAACAGGATTGCTCATCATTCCAATTAGTATTTGGGTAGCAGATTGCCCATACAATTCTTGCTTTCGTGATATTTTTCGGATGTATTGGGAAGATAAAGTGCTTAGTGGCTTTACCCTTCCGCCATTATCCTGTACCAAAAGTTGTTCGGCCCTTTTTGCATGAGTGGCATCAATCAAATTCGCTTTAAGCAAACTATCCACATTTTCTTCAAATTCCATAGCATTTGTACTAGAAAAAGAAAAGCCAAAAACCAAAAGAAGCAAAAATGTTTTCTGTTTCATCAGTTTCAACTTCATGCTGAGCATCCTAAATCTTGTATTGTAAGAGAAAAAAGTAAGCACAATGCCCAAAAACAAAAGCCCATAACCGATATAGGTTATAAGTGTGCCCCACCAATCATGGTTAACCGATAAAATAGTGCCTTTCTCATCCTTATCATAAGAGGATTGGAAAAGCCGATAACCCTTATAATTCAAAACATTATTCATAAAAATACGATAATCTTTTTCCGTCTTTCCATCAATTACACTTACCTCAGATGCAAAGGAGGAAGGGCTCAAGGAACCGGCATACCTTTCTAATTGAAAGTCCTTTAACTTAACATAAAATGGCGTTTGCAAATATTTTGCTCCATAGGAAATGGTGAAATTCAATTTGCCTAAGGAAAATTTATTTTTAGGGCTCACAAATCCACTACCGCCAATGAGTTCAATTTGTTTGCTTGCTCCATTACAATTCACATTTACAATGAGCGCATCTTCTGCTCCATTTTCCATTTTTAAAGATTTGCTGGCAGAAATAATTTGAGCTTTTGCATGAATTTCCTTTATCACAAATTGCAAATTTTCAGCAGAATATAATTTCTTTTTTGTTAAAGTATTCCTTTGGTTTTTAGGCAGAGTTGCAGTGCTTCTATCGAGCATACTCATACTTTCAATATCAAAATTGGCCACCAACATTAAACTATCATTGTAAAATAAATTGATTGCCTTTTCTTGCGGGTTATTTAAAGTAAAGGTGTTGTTATCAATAATTTTTTGCTCACCATCTAAAAGAAAAACAGATTGCATGCCGTTATTTCCCGGTACAACCAAATGAATAATAGCTTTGCCACCACCCGCATCATCTATTAATGAATCTTTTACATTTGGAATAAAATCGGCATATTTTATGCTTATATCATTTTCCAGAAAATTGATAGGAATAGAGAAATTATTATTGCTAATAGGGGAAAGAAAAAGCCTTTTGTCATACTCATACTGAAATTCTTTATCATCTACTTTTATTTGCAAATACAAATTATCAGAAACAAATTTATTTTCCATCCTTCCTTCTCTTATATGCATCATGCCTTCAGTACCAAAATATCTGGTAGTGCCAGCCCCAATCAGAATAATAATAAAAGCAAGATGATAAACTAAAATCGTGATTTTACTCCAACAAAACATATTATTTTTGATAACATTCAGCATCAAACTAAGGCATAATAAAATCAGTATTGCTTCCAACCACCAAGCATTAAATATAAGGGCTTTAGCTGCTCTTGTGCCAAAATCGTTTTCAATAAAAGTGGCATAACCAATGGAAAAAGCGAAAGCAAACAACAATATTGCTGCAAACTTCGTGGATGATAGAAAGTTGAAAAGTCGATTAATCATTTGGAAATAATTAGTTTGCAAAACTATAATTTTGTTTGCTTAAAAAACTAATTTCGCTTCAAAAGTATGAAGAAGATTATTTTAATAGGAGCTGGCAATGTTGCACATCATTTAGGGAGCGCGCTTTGTTGTGTTGGTCATCAGATTATACAAGTAATTAGTAAAAATGAAAACAATGCAAGGGCGTTAGCCGAAAAGGTCAATGCAGATTTTGGAACTGATATTAGAAAAATAAAAAAGGCTGATTTTGCTATTATTGCAGTAAATGATGATGCAATTACTTCTGTTGCATTCCAAATAAAAAACATGCCTTTCGCCCATACTTCTGGTAGTATAAGTATTGAAAATGGGGGGGTGTTTTATCCACTACAAACTTTTATTAAAAACATTTTTATTAATATGAAAGAAGTTCCTTTTTGTATTTCTGCTGCTACATATACTTTGATTTCTTCATTAGGTTGTCAACCATTTACCATTCCAAAAGGAACAACTACAACTATTGATGCAAATGGTACGAGGATGCAAAGCGCTTATGTAAATTACCAATATACATCAACAAGATTTATTATT
>CATMIT010000034.1 GCA_950069165.1 uncultured Flavobacteriales bacterium | reverse complement strand
CTTTCCGCTAATTTATCTGTGTTTCCTGGTTTAACTAAATAACCATTTATTTTATCATCTATAGCCTCTCTTAGTCCACCGACACTTGATGCTATTACTGGCTTTTCCAAAGCCATTGATTCTAATACGGCACGGCCAAATCCTTCACCAAGTGAAGGGTGCAAAATAACATCCATTGTATGAATAATTTTCAGAGAATCTGATCGCCAACCAGTAAAATGTACATTTTTCTGTAAGTTATATTTTTAATAATATGCTTTCGCCTCATCATGTGAAGAGAATTAATATTCTTTTAGGAAGAGAAATTGATCCGCATGGTGCTGGATATAATCTAATACAATCTAAGATAGCTATTGGCTCAGGAGGTTTTTTTGGAAAAGGATTTTTGGATGGAACACAAACAAGATTTGATTTTGTTCCTGAGCAAAGCACTGATTTTATCTTTTGTACTATTGGAGAAGAATGGGGCTTTTTTGGTTCATTGATATTCATTGTAGTTTTTGTAGCGCTTCTTATTAGGGTAATCAATTTGGCAGAAAGACAGAGATCAACATTTTGTAGAATTTATGGCTATGGAGTTGCCTCAGTTTTATTTGTTCATTTTGCAATTAATATAGGGATGACTATTGGATTGGCACCAGTAATTGGCATTCCATTACCTTTTATTAGTTATGGGGGATCTTCCCTAATTGGCTTTACAATTTTGCTGTTTATTTTTCTGAATTTGGACTCTTACAGATTACAAATTTTGAGATAAATAAAAACCTCAGCTGAGGTTTTTATTAATTTTCTTATGAAGAGTACCCTACCTAATAAAAATCGTTTCTGTTATCCACAACCCCTGCATTTTCCTTTACTGCATTATAAGCAGCAACTGAGGCACTTTGTTTTAAGGCTTGTGATATCTGAACTTGTTGCTGGGTAAAATCACCAGTAGTTCGTGCTTCATTCTTACTGAGTACTTTTGCAACAAAAACAGCATTATTACCAACAATTGGCTGACTTATTTTATCTTTTTCAGATGCACAAATAAGTCCTACCAATTCAGGTTCATTTCCTAAATTTTGAATTTGGCTACTTAAAAAACTTGCTTTTGTAGCTTGTTGCACTTGGCTTCTCATTGTACTTGCTAATTCGGCTATTGTATTATAGGTTTCTGAATTTATCTCATCAATAATCATTTTACCTTTTTTCTGTTTTCGGACTTTTGCTTCTATCTCCACCGATACATCTTCCAAAGAAATATCACCTTCCGAATTTACCTTTGTAAGGGTAGCAACCACATAATTATTTCCAAACTCAAATACTTCTGAAACTTCACCAACATTTGCATTTCTCATCCATTTTATCAGTCCTCTCGAATTTTCTAATCCTGATATATTTTGCTTGCTTGGTGATACTTTTTCTTCATTTCTTTTTACTAAATTTTCTGTTGCAACCAAATCATCAAATGTTGTGGTATCAGTATTAAGTAGTACTCCTGCAAATCGTGCAGCTTGTGTATAATATTCGTGATAGGTTTCAGAGCTTGGCTCTACAACCCTATCGATATAAGCAATTTTAACTTTTTTTACATTTCGGCTTTTCTTGGTCACCTGAATAAGATGAACACCAAATTGGGATTGCACAATAGTCAAATCACCTTTAGTAGCTGTAAAGCAAACCTCATTAAATTCGGCAACCATTGCTCCTTCTTTGAACCATCCTAAATCGCCACCTTTTAAGGCAGAAGTTTTGTCAATGGAGTATTTCTGGGCTAAGTCAGCAAAATCTTTTCCAGACTCAATTTCCTCTTTTATAGATTCAACTAATGCGTTTGTAGAATCTAGGTTTTTGTTTTCATCTGGTGCTATTAACATATGCCTTGCCTCAACTGAATCGGGCCTGTATTGTACATCTGCTAATTTTGAAACTCGGTAAACGCCCTCAGAAAATAAATACGGACCAACTACCGTTCCTTTTTCACTAGCAAAAAGAGAAGTTGCATTGGTGTCTAAAATACCCTCTTCTTTTGTAAAGTTGAATATAGCATTTGTATTGTCAGAATTTCTTCTTACAAAAACCTCAAAATCCGTATTGGCAGCAAAAGTTTTTGTTAAATTGGCAAGATTGTTCTTAGTATCCTCTTCATCTTTTGTAGATGGCGTCACAGTAAAAACTACATAATCTACATTTCTAGATTCATCTTGTTGATACTCACTTAAATGGCCTTCATAGTAGTATTCAATTTCTGATTCTGAAACAGTTACCAAACTATCAGCAATATGATTAAAAGAAATAGGTACATATTCGAAACTAATGTTTTCATTCCCTTGATTAAAATATAACTGGGCTTCTACTGAGCTTACATACATTCCTTGCTCAACAAGTAGTCTATATTTGTCGTTTTTTCTGAGATTACTAATATACTCTTCAAAACCCAACCATTGCTCCCTGGCCTCCCCTGTTTGATCGTTATCTAACCCTTTCATGTATTGAATCATTCTTGCTCTATCAAATTGCTTAGTAGCAGGATCTTGGAATATTTCAATTTTACTAATTTCTGGGTATACATTATTTCCTTGAAATAGCTCAAATAATTCCTCTGAATCAACATCAATTCCAAGCTCTTCATATTCCATATTCATCAAAAGTTCCTTAATATACTCATCCCAAATAGAATTCCTGATTTGAGACATTACGCTTTGTGTTAGTGTAGCATTTTGATTGGAGTTTTTCCAGTTTTCTATGCCTTTTTGCATCCTTTCTTCAAATATTTGGATGGAGATTTCCTCTCCGGCAACTTCCCCAACAAAAAATCCACCTCCTCTACCGCTTCTTGTAGATTGCATAAAATCACCTAAAATAAATGCTAACATTGCTACTCCTATTACCAATAATAATAGTGTTGATCGTTTTCTAATATTTCCAAGTGTTGACATACTTTAATTTGTTTTTTTGAGCTGGCGAATATACGATTTATTAGAAATAAAAAAGAGTTTGCAACAGCTGAATTTATTTGCTAAATAGTAAGAATTTGGATTAATTGTATGCTTCTATCATTTACTTCTTTTACTACAAATTTAAATGATTCAACTTCTACCTGAGTTTCTGCTTCTGGAATATCTTCATGAAAATGAAGCAATAGGCCTGCTAGAGTTTCGTATTCTTCTGATGTGGGCAGATTCAAATTATACTTTTTGTTGATGGCATCCACTTCCATACGAGCTGAAAAGAGAAAAGTTTTTTCATCTATTTTTTTATCAATAAGTGACTCCTGATCATGTTCATCCTCTATTTCTCCAACAATTTCTTCCGTTACATCTTCCACTGTTACCATTCCTGATGTGCCTCCATATTCATCAACCACTACTGCAACTGCTCGGTGCTGATTGATAAAAAGTTCGAGTAAATCGCTTGCCACCATTGTTTCGGTTACAATAGGTATTGGCATCAAAATTGATTTTATTCGTTTTGGTTTTTTGAATAAATCTCGCGAATGCACATAACCAATTATATTGTCAATATCATTTTTATAAATAAGGATTTTCGAAAGTTTTGACTTTATAAATTTATCCTTGAGTTCCAAAATAGTCGTCTTTAATTCTAAGGCAACAATTTCAGTTCTAGGGACCATGCATTCTCTGGTTTTTATGCTTGGAAGTTCAAGGGCGTTTTGCAACATTTCGACTTCCATATTTTCATCTTCTTGGCCGTTGAGCATGCTTAAATAAGCATCTAAATCTACCCTGTCAAATAACCTTTGGTTTTCGTCTATTTCTACTTTGAATAGGGTCCTTAAAATCCATTTCGACAAAGTAATCATCAGCAGAATAAAAGGATAAAGTAATAGGTAAGAAATTATTAAAGGGAGAGAAAAAAACTTTAATACCCTATTTGAATTTATCCTAAAAATAGCTTTTGGAATAAACTCTGCTACCACTAAAATAATAAGGGTGGAAATAATGGTTTGTGCTATAATTAAAAGGAATGCAGAGCCAATAAATTCACTTAAATTATATTCTAAAATTTTTGCCATCATCACTCCATAAACTACTAAGGCAATGTTGTTGCCAATAAGCATGCTAACAATAAAATGAGACTCTTGTTTTGTGAAAACAGAAATAATTTTTGAACTAAAGTTTTTTGATTTTTTATCAAGCTCTAATTTTAATTTGTTGGCAGAAATAAAAGCAATTTCCATGCCTGAAAAAAAAGCCGACAGCAAAAGGGTAATTGTAATTAGGAAAATCTCCATTTTTTGGTAAAGTTAGGTAAAAACCATCTAATTCAAAGTGTCGTTTATATCTTTGATATTAATACTACCTCTCACATTTGTAATTTTATAGGATGAAAAATCGGGAGTGGACTCAAATCCTTCCCCAAAAATGATTTCATCCTTAGTAGTTATTTTCACTAATTTTTCAGTAAAAATAAGGTTTGATTTTTCATCCCAAATCAATTGTTCGGTATTTAATTTTTCTTGTTTTTGGTTTACTAACTCCACATTTACTTGCGCCATCATTTGCTCCTTTTTTTCGTCAATACTTGCCTCTTGAGCCGTTAGTGTGGAAGTAATAATGGCGGAATCATTATAAAAATGAACGACAATACCTTCAGAAAAGTTAATTGTGGAAGTTGCAGTATATCGCTCAATTTTTTTTGCGATTATTTTTACCTTTACCTTTCCTTTTTCAGTATAAATTAATTCTGCTTCCTTTATGGTTTCGGTAGGTAAGTTCTTATTGGTTGCGAAAGTTTCAACAATTTTTGGATCGTTACTACAAGCGGAAAACAGAAAACTACAAAAACATAATATTACGCTTTGTATATAAATTATTCTAAGGAAAACCATCAATCTCTTGTTCTTACTTTTGTCTTTTCATTTATCCAACATTCTACTAAAAAAGTTTGTCCGGATTCTATGCCTTCAAAAAAGCATTGTTCTGTATTTGGAAAAAATTTGGAATAGGTAGCAATGGCTTTGTTTGCTTTATTGGCAACTGAAGCATCCACAGATTTTGCTTTTATAAATTTATCGACAACTACCCAATAAATTGATGCGGATTCAAAGTCGGTTGAGGAACATTTTTTAACAGATGAAGCATAACTATTGGCAATGCTGATAAATGGCTCTCCCCATTCTGGGCGTAATTCTGCTGATTTAAAAGCCATCATTCTCGCTGTACTATAGGAGCCCGAAATACGATAGGCATCTGCCAATTCCAGATAGTATCTTGCTCGTATTTTGTCCTCCCCTTCTAATTTGACAGCTTGCTTAAAATAATCAATTGCTTGAGAATGTTTCTTTTTTGAAACATTTAATTTTCCCATTTTACTTGCTGACAATGCAGATGGAGACAAAGAATATAGCTTGGTTGCTGCATCAAAATAAAGGGAATTATTTGTGCATTCCTTACTCTCTAGAAGCCGAGTGATTCTTTTTAGCAAATCAATATCATCAGTGGAATTATCAAACTTGGAAGAATAAATCCCAATCAAATCATCACAATTGGCATATGGGGCAAAAAGGGATTCAATGATCTCAGAAGATTGGTTATAATACTTTTCCTTTTTTGTATTATTTAACAAATTATAATCTGTTATTTCAGCTACTTTAGCATAACATTCTAAGACAACTTGTTTATCTATTTTTCCGTTTTTTTCCATCAAGGTAGCGGCTTTAAAATAAGCTAACAAAGCACCTGCTTCCGAGCTATTTCCCTGCATTTCTAAGGATTTACCTAAAATAGAATAAGCTTGCTCATAAGAGGAAGGAGAATATTTTATTAAATCGGCTCCTTTTTTGCCCAATACATATCCCTGTTTACCAAAATACTGAATTCTTTTATCGTAAATCATCATAAGGGTGTCGATATAAGCTTGCTTATTTTCTGGATTTTTCTTCATTAAATATTTAATGAGTGTTGGTCCATTTTTGAAAATATTACCATTAGCAGACGGACAATTATTATAAACCCACCTCCATGGGCTTATGGCGTCATCATAATTTTTTTGCTTATAGTATTCCCTGTACAAAGAGAGATTTATCACACAATTCACGCTATCTTCTCCATATTTTGGTTGTGCTTTTAGCCCCTCACCTAAAATTAAAATGCAAAATAATATTCCAAATATCTTCCTCATTTTTTTCTTTTTTTAATCGTATTTTCTTTTTACGAACCAAATATCACTAAGACTTAGCCCAATTTGAAAACGCAAAAATTGTTCTTTTATTAAGTTATTATTTGTAGTTCCTCTTTCGCCTACCTCAACTGAAAGATTTATTTCTGATTTTGTTTTTCTAAGTGGAAGCCCTAAGCCAAAACTCATACTTTTTTCGTTTAGTTGGGTGTTGTATAATTGCAAATAGGATTGCTGAAACTTACCTCCAAATCGAAATTTGATGAGTTTCCAGTATTTATTTACAGACATATTATCGGCTGTGTATTGCAATCCCCCAGAGAATTTCATACTGTTTGCCAAAGAGTCAGATTCGCCAAACATACTGTATTCTGACCAATCCTGAATAGAAAAATCAGCCATAAGTAACCATTTATTGTCTATATTAAGCGAAACACCCACAGCTAGGTTTTGCGGTAAAATCATATTACAATCCTCACAGCCGCTAATAGAGTAATCTTCAATTGTATCCTTCACCACTTCATAAATAGAAGATAGGATTTCATACGTTTCCGTAAGCACAGATCTTTTGGCTGAAATTTTAGCATTGTTATTGGCGGAAAAGCCAAAAGTAAGATGCATTTTCTCATTAAAATCCTTATTGTACATCAAGCCTAATTGATAGAAGAACCCCTTAGCAGAAATACTGCTGGTATTTCGCGTATTATAGGTTTCCCCATCTGTAAAAATTACTTTTTTATTTCTATTGAGCCCTCCAAAAAGATAATTAGCATTTGCCCCAACCGATAGGTTTTTATTTAAACTATAAGCCGCTCCAACATACAAAACATTAAGCCCTCCATTACCATTATACTCATAATTAACCGGTCCAATACCATCTTTTAATGAATCTGTTTCGAAAACATAACCAATATTGCTAAATGGCAACAGACCAGCGCTTGCCCCTATCTTTTTGGATAAAGGGAATCCTAATAAAATATGAGAAAAAGAGGAGTTGTTTGTTATTTGCTCCAAATTTGTAGTTTGCATTTTAGTAGTTTGGTGCATCCCTCCCGTTGAGAATATAAAAGAGTTTGTCTTAAAAGCAGAATAAGAAGCTGGGTTGTAGGGATTTATAATATTGGGATTATAACTTCCAATGGAAGTACCCCCCATTGCCGCATATTCTGATAAGATATTAGATTGCAAATCTCCAATACCAAAGCGAGAATACGGAGAATTTGTTTGGTTTTGGGCTATTACACTTCCCCCATAAAAAAATAAAAAAAGAAGGAAAAGATAGATTTTGTTATTTCGCATTGAATTCAAGAATTATATTAAGTCCTTTTAGCACTAAAAAAGGGTCTGCAAATATGCTATTTTTTAAGTGTTTATCAAAGAATTTATAGTCTCCACCGCACAATATAACGACAGAATCCTTATTTTCTTTTCTGAAAGTATCAATTACTGTATCCATTTCGTCTATTGCTCCTTGCTGTACGCCAGAGATAATAGAGGAATTGGTATCCTTTCCTAATGTAAAATGCGCATCAGAAATGCTAATTTGTGGTAACTGATTGGTAAAAGTGTGTAATGCGTCATATCGCATTTGGACTCCTGGACTTATTCTCCCTCCACAATATAAGCCATCAATAAAAAAATCAAAAGTAATACAACTTCCAGCATCAATAACTAAAATATTTTTATTTGGATACTCCTTATTTGCCCCCACAATTCCAGCAAGCCTATCCATTCCTATTGTTTTGAGGGTATTGTAATTAGTAGATATAGGAATCTCTGTTTTGTGAGTAAGAAAAAGAGCATTAAAATGGGTGATTAATTCATTGCAAATGATATCCTTTTGTTTTACAGATGAAATTATTGAATTAGAAATATGATGTACCTTACTAAAAAGAACAATAGCAGAAACAGAGGGTTGATTTAAAATTTGATGTTTTATTAATTCCTCTCCATCAAAAATAGCAACCTTAGTTGTAGTATTTCCTATATCAATTATAAGATTCATTAGAATAGTTTGGTGGCAAAATTAAACATTTCAAAAGCTGGGAGTATGAAAACAAAAAAATATTTCTCTAAAAGAAAAAAACGATTAAATTTGCAGCCCCAATTAGCTTGGTGCCTTAGCTCAGTTGGTAGAGCAATGGACTGAAAATCCATGTGTCCCTGGTTCGATTCCTGGAGGCACCACACACTAATTGAAAACCCCGCAATGCGGGGTTTTTTGTTTAGTTTTTCAAAAAGTCAGAGAGTTTATCAATAGCCATTTTTGTGTTGGCGTAAATTTCATCCACTTTTGCATCCATCATATAGCAAGGGGCAGAAATGATTTTCAAATTTTCATCCACACATATTTCTTTTATCGATTTATCGATAGCTGTTGCACCAACTGAAGAAATTGCCTCATGAATTTCTACAATATTATATTCTGATTTTTCGAAAGCTGTACCAAGGGTAAGAAGCGGATGGTATGCTGTTGCTTCTAAAGATTTTGCAATAAGCGTAGGCGATATGCAAAGAGAAACGATTGGTTTTTTATTTTCTATGCAATGTAAAATCAAATCTTTTACTTCAGTCAAAACCTCTCCTTCTGATCCTTTAAATGCCCAATTGCTTAAATTTTTAGCTGCACCAAATCCACCAGGAATTACAAGAGAGGAAATTTCGTTTTTATTTAATTTTGAAAGCGAAATAATATCACCTCTTGCTATTCGAGCTGATTCTACCAATACATTTCTTTCTTCATTTATTTCTTCCCCATTTTTATGGTTTACTACATGATGTTGCTTGATGTTTGGGGCTGTACAAATGTATTCCAGATTGTTTTTAGAAAGCGCTAGTAATGCAAAAACAGATTCGTGAATTTCAGTGCCATCATACACTCCACATCCTGATAATAATACTGCTGTTTTCATTTTTTAGTTTAATTATTATTCTAATAAAAGCTTCTTTACAACCGTTCCATCATCATAAATAAAAAATAGAATTTTGTTATTCTCATGTGAAGTTTTCCTGCCAAGCAAATCTGTAATATAGAGTAACTCTTTGTTTTTATTTAAGTTCTCTTGTTCACTTATTGTAGTGCTCATATCACAATTTGATGGTATAGGATTAATTTCAATTGGTGCTCCAGCCACTAAATTCCTTCCTAGAAAAGCAGGATAGTTTGGTGCATATCTGGTGCATCTAAAAGTGGCATTTGCCCATCCATTTTGTGATGTGGCAATAGCAGTACCTTGTGACAAAGGTCCTGAGTTTATAATAGGATTAATATACTTCCATACTTGTGTTTTATTATTATCCACCTCAAAAAAAGTGCCGTGAGCACCATCACAAATGAGTGTATTTCCTCCTTTTAACCTTTGTGCCCCAGAAATATAAGAAGCATAAAAATTAGTTGGATTAGGGTCGGTATAAGTCCACTCAGCAGAATCAGGATCGAAAGTATTATTAGTATTTAGAAAATAATTGCCGCTTCCATCTTTTGGAGGATTTACAATGTCAATCGAGCTAAACCCTCTTCCTTGTCCATTATTAAAAATCATAATTTTTCCTCCATCTTGCAAACTGTCGACAATCCAATGCACATCATGTTGTCCAAAAAGTTTTTTGTCATTAATGGATCCGTTATTATACCCGGAAGGATTACCCCAACGATAGAGTATGTCGCCCCCTTTTCCTGAATTTCCTCCTGAATGAGAAGCCGCCTCAACAGTAGTTGTGCTATGATCAATTATATAAAATTCTGAAAGTGTACGGCTACTAATTATTATTTCATCCGTTTGTGCATTATAGTCAATGGAATTGCAATGCAACCAATCTTTTTTACCATTGCCAGAATAGAAATTGATATCTAAAAGTTCAGCTTGATTTGCAACAACACCATAATTTGGCTTTGAAGGATCAAAATCTTGCACCAAATGATCCCACAAATACCATTCCCAAACAATATTAATTCCGTTATTACCTTGTGGTTGAACCTCCATAATATAAGTTGGCCAAAGCTCATTATCAGCTAATGCGGAAGGGTCTCTTCCGGCCATAATTGCATCAATTGATGATTTATACTCCCAACACAAAACCAAGATATTTCCGTTTGGCATGGGCTCAATATCATGGTGCTGATGATAATTATTATCAGAAAAATTATAAGACCACAAAAGTGTATTGTCCCACTCTCTTTTTTCCACTCTACCCCCACTTCCGCCTCCACTGAAAACTGTATTTTGAATTCTACAAGCTCTTAATAAAGTGCCCTCCTCCAATAAATAAGCAGCATTTCCAGCATTATAATTACTTTGCCATGAGTGAACTAATTTTCCGCAATTATCAATGAGGTATGTACCCTCATCAGGTGAGAAAAGCTTATAACCATCAAAAGCATCTGTATCATACTGAAATAAACCTACAGTTTGTATTTGCGCAAATGCAATAAATGGCATAAAGAAAATAAATGCTAAACTTTTCTTTTTCATTTTAGAAAAAGCTTATTCAACAACAATCTTTTTGAAAAATGATTTTTCGTTACTATTGATGATTTCCAATAGATAAACCCCTTTTACAAAAGCAGAAACATCAATTGTCTGTTTGGCATGAATGGAATAATCCTTTATATCAGAAAAAACAACTTGCCCCAATACATTGGTAATTTTAATGTTAAAGCTTTCCGATTTCTGGTTATTTAAATCAATAGTAACTTTATCAGTTGCTGGATTAGGATACAATGTAATATTGTCAAACAAATTATTTTCTTCCACAGCTGTTGTCGTTGTCCAAGGGGTTCCAAAGTTCATTCTAATCATTGGTACCTTGCTGATCCAATACCAATCGCCAAATCCTTGACTTCCTATATTGCAACCATTATCCTGAATATAACAAGTGCTCGACCAAGCATCACCCGATACGCCAATAGCGGAAGTGTCAAGCGGATGAGCATAACCGCCAATAGCCGCCATATAAGTAATGCCAGAAGAAAGACTAAGCCCACCTGGAATTTCAAAAGTAACCCAATTATCCAAATCGCCAGATTGAATGGTGTGGTCATCCGATTGTGTTAGCCAGATTTTAATGTTACTGGATGCATCAATTTCAAAAACTGCTGCATATATTTTAGCCCCAGGAACAGAAATAGGAGAAACATAAGCTGAAATAGAAGTTAAATCATCTGTATCATAAACATCATAATAAGTGCCAAGAACCTGTCCTCCACAATTTCTTCCAACACGCCAATAGGATTGATAATCATTAAAATCCCGACCATAAATGCTATCGGTAACTATTGATGAAGTCATTATAGTATCTGTGCCTGTTGAATCGGAAGTTGACCAAGTATAAAAATTATACATTCCAATATTTGATGGAGTGAAATTGTTATTTGCTACAAAAATATTGGTATCCATTGCAGAGAGTATCGTGTCATTACTTACGGAAGTGAGCACAGAAACGCCTATATCGTCTAATACTTCAACATTGAGTTTTGTGTTTTGAACCAAAGCTCCCAAATTGGCAACCACCCCCTCAAATTTGTAAGGGTTCGCAATTGCCTGATTCATAGGATAAAACTTGTAGCCCATTGCAAAACCTTGTGTAGTTGGAGTAGTGTGCCAGCCTCCATGATTTGCTTCTAATAATTCTAATCTGTGTGGAGGAGTTTCAATAATTTGCATATCATCTATCATCCAATAATAAACCCTTGCTTCCCAACCAATTCTTACATAAACAGTTGATGAATTTCCTGCTACAGATGAAATATTCAAACTCACATATTGCGGATCGGGAGATTGAGTATTATTAGTTGCATTACCTTGCACATTATAATCGGTCCACATCACGCTATCAGTACTAATAGAAACTTTTAAGTTCAAACCATTATTGAATCTAAATGTTTGCTGAAATTCCAAACTCACATTTGGATAGGCAGATAAATCAATGGCATTGGTAGTAAAATAAGATTCCATATACTCATAAGTACTTCCTGATGGCTGTCCGTAATTCCAATGGTTAGCAGAATCAGGATCAGAAATTAAAAATCCATTAGAAGCTGTGGTTGAACTCATGGCTGATGCAACTGATTGCCCTTGATTAGAATTCCAAAAACCCCAAGAACCAGAAAATGTATGTTTCCAAGGACAAGTTGCTATACCACCTGCTGCATTATTAGTGTAAGTGCTCCATCCTGATGGAAAGCCATTTCCAAAATCTTCTGACCAAATTGGAGTTTGGCTTTTGGCAGAGTTTTGACTTTGTTGTATAATTTTTTCTGTTTGTATTCCGTCTGGAGAATTTTGTTGTGCCATTATAGATACTGAAAATAAAATGGCTAAAAATAGTAGTGTTTTTTTCATAATTTTTAGTTTTAATTTGAAAGGCAAACTTAAAGATTTTATTTGAAATAAAAAGCCCAATTCCAAAATTATGGAACAGGGCTCTTTTAAAATTATTTTATAGAAATTATTCTACAACAATTCTTTCAGTAATTGTAGCAGTTGAGTTTTTAATTTCGATTAGATATACTCCTTTTTGGAAAGCAGATAAATCGATATTTTCTTTGTAAATACCATTAACCAATTGAGAATTTGTAAATATTGTTTGCCCCAATACATTGGTAATTTTTATAGTATAAATATCCTTTTCTACATCATTCATCTCTATTGTAAAGATGCCTGTTGTAGGGTTTGGATAAATACTAATATTTCCGTTAAAGGTAGTTTCATTAATAGATGATGGAGGTGTCCAAAGGGTTCCGAAATTCATTCGTACCATTGGCGTTTCAGAAACCCAATACCAATAGCCAAAACCCTGAGTACCTAAATCACAACCATTATCTTGAATTCTGGACATGGTAACTTCTGCATCACCCGAAACGCTTATTCCAAAAGTGTCAAGAGGATGGGCGTATCCACCAATTGCAATCATGTATTGTTGCCCAAAAGCTGGGTCAATATTGATTGCAAAATTAAAAGGAATAGTTACCCAGTTATCCAAATCACCTGACTGAATGATATAGTCATCCGTTTGATCAATCAAAATGAAACCCATTGGGCTTGAGGTAGTGTCCACTTCATACAATACTCCAAACATTATTGCTCCTGCTACAGAATAATCAGCTACATAAGTAGAAACAGAAGTCAGTTCATCTGCCGCATAAATATCAAAAATATTTCCTACTTGCAATCCTCCACATTGCCTGCCTACTCTCCAAGCACCAGATGGATTTCCATAATCTCTTCCATACACAGTATCCGTAATAATGGCTTGCATATAAGTTGTGTCGGTATATGTTATACTATCAGAACTTCCCCAAAAACGCATGTTATAAATTCCAGTATTGGTAGGAGCATAAGTCTGATTTGCAACAAACACAGCCGTATCTAATGGTACAAGTGTAGTAGGGGTAGAGTTTGATGAAAAAACTTGTGTATTGATATCATCATATACTTCAATATTCATTTGCGCTCCAGTTAAATCATTAGCACCAATATTAGCCAAAATCATCTCAAAAGTATAAGGATTAGCATTAGATTGAATAAGAGGCTTGAAGGTATAATCCATGCTAAAACCTTGAGATACAGGAATTGAATTCCAACCACCATGTACAACATCAGTTACATCC
>CATMIT010000033.1 GCA_950069165.1 uncultured Flavobacteriales bacterium | reverse complement strand
AGCGTAACAACGAAATGAAGAGCGATCCGCCAGCCCTTGTGGATAGCCTGCTAAACGCTATCAATAAAGAAGTATCTTGTAGCGGTGTGCAAGAAGAGGTGTCGATGGATGACCGGATGAGCAGTCACAGCGATACTAACGAAACTGACACCTCAACAAGCGCCAACGAGTCTAACGCTTTAAGCGATATACCAGCGCCAGATAATGGAGAGGTGAGAGAGAGTTGGGATAAAGACGATGCGATAGCGCGAATAATGGGGGATAAAGCGTTGTTTTCCTGGGTTTGCGAGCTTTACTCACAAAGTGCGCCTGATAAGTTAAAGCAGTTAAAAGGTGCTGTAGAGGAACAAGACTTTGCACAAGTTCAGGTGCTCTCTTTAAAGCTTAAGGGTATGTCAGCGGATATCGGTGCTGTGCAACTTAAAAAAGACTTTGAGCTAGTATGGGAATTATCTAAGGGGGCACAGTGGGAAAAAGTCAAAGCCCTGCTTCCTTCCATAGACGACGATCTTAATACCTTCATTGAACTTCTTGCCGTGGCCTAGCTTGTTATTTCTTATTGTGTCATCTTAACGTTTAAGAGTTTTAAAACCTGCTTTAACTACGCTGAATTAAATGGTAGTTAATTCAGTACTCATAATAAAAGCGTTTAGGAGAATGTAATTTGAACTTAGCTCGTTTTAGCGTCTCATCTAATGGTTGGTATAAAACCTTATGCACCTTCAGCGTGGTTACCGCCGCATTATTAGCTACCAATGCGTTAGCCCAGGAGCCGAAGGTGGCAATCGCTATTCACGGAGGCGCGGGGACTATTTTAAAATCGTCCATGACGGCAGAGAAAGAAGCCGCCTACAAAAATGTGCTATCGAAAGCGGTAAAGCATGGTTATTCGCTTTTAAAAGAAGGTGAAGACATTACTATTATAACCTATGGTGCAGGTGTTCATTGGGCTTTAGAAGTTTTAGATAATAATCCTGAAATATCTGCTGATTTAGTGGATTTACGAACACTTGTTCCTTTAGATAGAGCAATGGTTTTATCTTCTGTAAAAAAAACAGGGAAAGCAATTGTACTACATGAAGATTGTATGATAGGTGGTTTTGGTGCTGATTTGGCTTCAATAATTTCAGATGAATGTTTTGAATTTTTGGATGCTCCTGTAAAGCGTTCAGCATCCTTAGATACGCCAGTACCTTTCGCCTATGAATTGGAAGATGAATTTCTAGCAAAAGCTCGCTTTGAAAAGCAATTAGTTGAGTTACTTGCTTATTAGTTTAGCAATTCTATGAGTTTATTTATCTCTTCTTTATTATTGGGAAGCTTAATTGCATTTCTAATTTTTTCTTTTTCATTTTCTATCAAATGCCAACTCAGGGATATATGCTGTTTCTTGTCTGAGGGAAGTGTAATTGTTATAATTTCCAATGGTGTATTGAGCCATTCTTTGGTATAATTAATAAGTTTATCCCTTTCTAAATCTTTCATGTTTCCCCACGATCTATTAAAATCAGAAAAAGGACCAATAAGCGAATGCAAGAAGCTTTTTGAATGCTGCTTATCTGACAGAACCATTCGTTCCCTTGCTCTTATTTGAAGAAGGATTACACCTGATGTATTTTGGCTAATCCAATCTTTAAATGTCCGGATAAATTGAATACTTAAATCTGTTCCTAAATTATCTTTCAATCCTGCATCCATTACCTCTAACATGGGTTTAGATGGTAAATAAACAACCGGAGAAATATAAGGGAAAGTAGCATTCATTCTCAGGGCGGAAGTGATTTTTAGATTTTGGGCATCTTGCTGAGCAAAAAGTCGGGAAAACTCTATTCCATCAAAATAAGAATTATCGGTTATTTGTGTCATATAGGCAATTTTCTGTGAGGAAACAATAAGCAAATGCCCGTTATTTATAATTGTTGGTGAGATAAAAACCATAGGAATTTCGGCATTTTTTTCTGGAAGGTAATAGTCATTCAAACTTTTATTAAGAATGGAATCCGTATTCTGATGCAGAATGTGTTCAAAAGTAAACCCTCTATCCTTAGTATGGATATATTTTCCGTCATTAAATTTCTGCAAACGCATAAGTATATCATTGACCGTTATGGTAAATGATATTGGGTTTAGCATGTCTTTTGATATATTCTGATAATGTTTTTCGCTTATTGAGTCGTCTATCAGGTAAAGTTCTCTAAAATAACAGGCACCAATCATTCCGCCAGAAGACCCTGTAATGAGTTGGGTTTTTTTGAAAAAATCTCCATTAGTTGCATTATTGATGTAGTTTAAGGCATGGAAAGTTAAATAGGAAGCCCGCATACCACCACCACTACAATTGACAAATATCATTTTTGGTTTTTTCTCACTTATAGTTTTATTTTTTTCTTTCCAATTTTCAAGTATTTCTGTGCTTTGTTTTTTATCTTCTGTTATATTCTTTGTCGAACTAATTTCTTTCAGTTTTGTGGTATTAAAAATCACTCTTGTTGTGTCATAATTTATTCCGTAAACATGATTTCTACTATTTAATGGCTTGAATGTTGTCAGGTAGTTTACACCAACAATTAACAACAAGAAAACTGGAATAGACCAACCTCTAAACCAGGAGTGAATAGCACTAATAATCATCAAAAACATGGAAAGTAAAAGCATAATACTTGATGCAGCAGGAATCATAAAATATCGGAAATCTCTAAAAATACCAATAAATAAAATAATGGAGAAAATTGCCAATAAATAAAATGCAGCATTATGATGATGTTGATTCAAAACCTTCATTAGTATTTCCGTATTATAATGAGAAGATTTTCGAGCAATTCTAACTTTAAATGGGCTATACAAATAACTTCTTACTTCTGACTCACCCGGAAGAGTGCCTCTTTCTACTTTTTTCTTAGAAAAGGATGGAGAGAAAAGTTTTATTTTAGGATGTGTTCCGTTTTCTTTTTCTTTTCCTATTGGTATCCCAAATAATTTAAAAAGACTTTTGTTGGTTTGGCTAAAATAAAAAATAGAAAAAAGAATAAAAACAGTATTACCAATCAAAAAACCAAAATAATAACTTGCTGTTACATTAATTGAAAAATGTGCCTGATTGGAATAAAATATAAAAAGTTTTATTCCAAAAACGATTAAAAATACCAGTGGAATAGTTGAATTATTGATACAAAACTTAAAAAAAGCAGTAGAAAGTGTTGCGATAAAGCGAAAACGATAACCCATTATAATATAGCTAGCAATATGAAAAGCCATGATAAAAATTCCTACCGAAAGCCCTAATAGGAAGAAAGAGAGGAAATTTACCTTATTCAAATATTCAGGAGATAAAAATAAATAAGGGATACCATATTTTACTCCCAAATACTCGATTACAAACCCAAATAATATAGCCCAAAAAATAATAAATAGATAGTTTCTTTTGATGTGATACAAAAGCAGTTGAGTGGGAAAAAAATAAAATAATTTCTTCATAGAATTCTATCTTATACTGTCTTCAAATTTATACGAAAAAAAGATAAAAAAGCTACTTATCTGATAAAGATTTTTATCTAAGGGTAAAAATTACGATATTTGCAATCTTTATTAATACAAGTAGAATGAGAATAACAATAGTTGGTACTGGATATGTGGGCTTAGTAACAGGAGCTTGTTTTGCCGAAATGGGCAATAAAGTTATCTGTGTGGATAAGAATAAGGAAAAAATAGAGGCATTAAAAAATGGCATTATTCCTATTTTTGAACCGGGCTTAAAAGCAATGGTAAACGAAAGCTATCAAAAGGGAGTGCTTAGTTTTACTACATCATTGGAAGAGGCAATAAATGAATCAGAGATTGTTTTTATTGCTGTCGGGACTCCACAGGATGAAGACGGAAGTGCAGACCTTAGCCATGTAATAAATGTGGCAAAGGAGATAGGAGAGAAGATGAATCACCCTCTTATTGTGGTGGATAAATCTACTGTTCCAGTGGGTACTGCTAATAAAGTTAGGGAAACTATCCAAAGTGCATTAGATAGCCGAAATGAAGATATTGAATTTGATGTGGTTTCCAATCCTGAATTTTTGAAGGAAGGAACAGCAATTAAAGATTTTATGCAACCCGATAGAGTAGTGATTGGCTCTGAGAATCAAAGCAGTACAAACACGCTCAAAGCACTTTATCGCCCTTTTACAATTAACAGAGAAAGGTTTATTCAAATGGATATTAAAAGCGCTGAAATGACCAAATATGCAGCCAATGCTTTTTTGGCTACCAAAATTAGTTTTATGAACGAAATGTCTAATATTTGTGAAAGGGTTGGGGCAGATGTAAATATGGTAAGAATAGGAATTGGAAGCGACAATCGTATTGGCTATAAATTTATTTATCCTGGATGTGGATATGGAGGAAGTTGTTTCCCAAAAGATATAAAAGCATTGAAAAGAACAGCCGAGAATTATGGATATACAGCAAATATTCTACAAGCAGTTGAAAAAGTGAATGTGCATCAAAAAAGAGTATTGGTACAAAAAATAACAGATAAATTTGGTGATAATTTATCGGGGAAATGTTTTGCGATTTGGGGACTTAGTTTCAAGCCAGGAACGGATGATATGAGAGAGGCGGCTTCAGTAATTATTATCAATGAACTGATAGAAAAAGGAGCAACTATCAGAGCTTATGACCCAAAAGCAATGAAGGAAGCAGAAAATCATTATTTTAAAAACCAAAGCAATATATTGTATTGTAAAGATAAATATGAAGCCCTTGATGGCGCGGATGCTCTTATTTTAATCACCGAATGGAAGGAATTTAGAAGCCCTGATTTTACTAGAATAAGTGCTCTTTTAAATCAAAGTGTTATCTTTGATGGAAGAAATCAGTACGATAAACAGATGTTAAAAGAATATGGATATGAATATTATCAAATTGGAGTTAAATGAAGGGTAAGAAACATGACTTTTCTAAGATTAAGTTGTTTTTGTCAGATGTTGATGGAGTGCTTACTGATGCAGGAATGTATTATACAGAAAATGGTGATGAATTTAAAAGATTTTGTACTTATGACGGGATGGGCTTTCAACTTTTGCAAAAAAAAGGGATAAAAGTAGGTATTCTAACTACTGAAGATAGAGAGCTAAATAGAAGAAGAGCTAAAAAGCTTGGATTAGATTTTGATTTTCACGGCTTGAAAGACAAACTTCAGTTAGTTAAAGATTTATGTGAAAAAGAGAATATTTCTTTAGATGAGGTTTCATATATTGGTGATGATGTAAATTGTTTTGATTTACTATCTAATGTTGGTATTGCTGCTTGTCCGAGTAATGCAGTTTCAAAAGTTAAAGCTATTCCAAATATCATTCATCTAAAAAAGAAAGGCGGCGATGGTGTAGTTAGGGAACTGGCGGAAGAAATATTGGCATCAAAGAATTAAGCTTATAATAATATATAGAATTAAAGGATGTTGCCTCATACCATATTTTTGTTTGTATTTTAGAAGCCATGATGAAAGTAAAGCAATCTTTTAAAAGGTCAAGAAATGAATAAAACTGATAGAATTTATATTGCTGGGCATAATGGAATGGTTGGCTCAGCTATCATAAGAGAACTAAAATCAGAGGGCTATGAAAATTTAATTACTAAAAACTCCAATGAGTTAGATTTAAGAAATCAAAATGCTGTGCATGATTTTTTTGAAAATGAAAAGCCAGATTTTGTTTTTTTGGTAGCAGCAAAAGTAGGAGGAATTCTTGCTAATAGTACTTTCCGTGCAGATTTTTTATATGACAACTTGATGATTGAGGCAAATATCATTCATGCTTCTTATTTGTTTAAAGTGAAGAAGTTATTGTTTTTAGGTAGCTCATGTATTTACCCGAAACTGGCAAAACAACCCATGAGTGAAGATGCACTTTTATCGGGTTTCTTAGAGCCAACAAACGAACCGTATGCCATTGCAAAAATTGCAGGAATAAAATTATGTGAAACTTTCCATGATCAATATGGATGTAACTTTATCTCTGCAATGCCAACTAATTTATATGGGCCAAATGACAATTACGACCTAAAAAACTCACACATTATTCCAGCATTGTTAAGGAAGTTCTATGAGGCAAAACAACATAATCTATCAGAAGTTGAGGTATGGGGAGATGGTTCGCCACTTAGAGAGTTTTTACATGTAGATGATTGTGCATCTGCCTGTGTTTTTTTAATGAATAATTACACTGATAAGCAATTTATAAATGTAGGTTCTGGGGAAGAAAAAAGTATAAAAGAGGTAGCAGAAACCATAAAACAAAAGATTGGGTTTCAAGGTAGAATAGATTACAATACAACTTATCCTAACGGAACACCAAGAAAACTAATGGATGTTTCAAAAATCAATAAACTAGGATGGAAATATCAAATATCTTTTGAAGAGGGGATTGATCAGACGATTGCTATCTTGGAAGAAGAACTTCAAAAATTTCAATAAAACTTGAGAATTCTAATCCTTGATAATCACGACTCTTTCACACATAATTTGTATCATTATGTAAAGCAGTTTGAAGACAATGTGCTTGTAGTAAAGAACGATAAAATCTCCTTGACAGAAGTTGAGCAATACGATAAAATTATTCTCTCCCCTGGACCAGGATTACCTGATGAACATAAAAACTTAAAAGAAATTATCAAGCAGTTTTCCTCTACAAAAAGTATTTTAGGGGTTTGTTTGGGTCATCAAGCAATTGCGGAATGTTTTGGGGCAAAACTAAAAAATTTGGAGGATGTGATGCATGGTGTTTCTTCCGAAATTATTTTTACAAAAGAGGAATCAATTTTTAAGAATATTCCTAATCAAATACAAGTAGGGCATTATCATTCCTGGGTGATTGATGAAAAAACTTTGCCTAACTGTTTTGAGGTTACTTCAAAAAATGAAGATGGAATGATAATGTCAATCAAACACAAGGAATACGATTTAAAAGGAGTGCAATTTCATCCAGAATCTATTTTGACTCAGCACGGACTATTGATGATAAAAAACTGGATTTTTTCATAGTAAATCTTAATAATTCATATCAATCCAGTCTTTCTTTTTTTCGAACTTTAAATCTTTAAGTACAGATGCTTTTACACGAATAGTTAGTGTGTAACTTTTGTGAAATCCTATGGGAATCCAATGGAAAAGTAATTCCCAACAATGTAAATCTCTATAAACATCCACAGAAGAATAAGTAAGTTCTTTCTCCTTAAAATCGTAACCAGAACGAAATCCAATTTTCCATTTTGGTGTTATTTTGATATTTCCGGAAAAGTTTAAAGATTGTGTAGGAGTAACCTCTGATGAGGCTTGATTATTTTTATTGTAAGCAATGGTATAATTCATGTTCAAATTCCAAGGAATCTTATAAAAATCATCTTCCTTTTTTTCTTGCTCTTTTTCGTCCTCTGTTTTTTTATTAAAAAAACTTTCAGAGATATTCAATCCTAATGCTGCATTGGCATTTGTAAAACGGGCTAATCGTCCATTTTTTATTTCAAATTGATTCATTCTTTTACCACTACTATTTATAATATAAGGGTCGTATCTGCTCGAAAAAGTAACATCCAATAGTCCTAAAAGTTTTGAGCGGGCATTCAAGTTTATCGTAGAGAGATTGAGTGAATCCGCAAAAATGTTATAAGAAGAAGAAATCCCCATGCTTTGTAAAAGTGTAACTTTTTTGAGTGTTTCAGTGGTGTCTTTTTTACTTCTAACTTTCATGTCAATCAAATTACCCAAGCTAAAATTGATATTGCCACTTTTGCTACTGCCTGGGCTACCATAAATTCCGTTTTGCATTACGGAATAGGTTTGCGTATTTCCTAATGTATCAGATTGAACTGTTTTGTAATAACCAAAATTTTCTTTGCTAAAATCAGGACGATAAGAGAAACTTATATTTGGCGTTAGCACATGACGAAATGCCGCAATTTTTCCTTTTTTGAACTGAGCAATTCCATACAATTTTGTATTCAATGATGCCGACATACTATAATCGTGTGCTCTTGTAAATTTGTGCAAGGTATCGGTTACAATAGAGCTTCCATCCCAACTTTTCTCAATTTGGGTTAAATACCATCTTTCCGTTAGATTAAATCTGGGAGAAAAAGTAAAATACTTCAATAGTTTTACGGATGTACTAATTGGAATGGAGTGCTTCATTCCATTTCTATATTTTGATAAAGCATCTGATTTGAAAAGGAGAGAATCCGTAATTGAAATTTCATTTTTCGTATTCATACTGTAACTCACTCCAATTTTGTCGTACCAATTTGTTTTTCCAACTTTCTTACGTTTAAATGGGAAAATACGGTTCATACTAAAAGTAACTGCTGGCAGTGTGAGGTTTACTATTTTAGTATTTGTGTTCTGATTATGATTTAGAGTTGTCGATAAATTAAAAGGTGTTCCCTCCCATTTTTTATTTAAACTAATACTTGAAGTAAATGTATTACTCAAATAATCGTTTGCATTGTAGGAATTGTTTTTATGGTAAGTACTACTTCCCGCATTTACATTTGCAGAAAACAGCAAAGAAGGATTAGCTTTTGGGTCTTGTTTGTGATTCCACCGAATAAAAAAATCTTTTTTCAAGCTATAATCAGGCATATCCTTTTCACTATTTATCATTCTTCCATAGTTCAAATTCAGATTGCCGTTATATTTATATCGTTTTCTGTAGCGTAAAAGTGAGCGTGTTGCCCAACTTCCTTTGGTGTAAATATCTCCTTTTATCGACAAATCCATTTGTTTATTTAATACAAAATAATACCCTCCATCTTTTAAAAAGAAGCCCAGGTTTGCCGATTCGCCATAGGATGGAATAAGTAATCCAGAACTCTCTTTTGTTGTATTTGGGAAAAAGCCAAAAGGAAGAAATAAAGGGGTGGGTACATTAAAAACTGTTAAATAAGCAGGACCAGAAACTATTTTCTCGCCGGGAATAATTTTTATTCTGTTAGCACGGATAGAAAAATGTGGTTTCTCTGCATTACAAGTGGTGTATTCTCCCTTTTTTAAATACATCACTCCCGACTCACTTTTCTTTACTTTTTTGCCATGAATAAAAGCTTCTCCCTCTTTAGTTACTAATTCTTTTATAATACCTTTTTTGCTGCTATAATTATAGGTCATTTCTTTCGCTTTGAAGGATTTTCCGCTTTCTGTAAAATGTGGATAACCACTCATTTCTCCAGAGGAATCAATTCTTCCTGTAGCGTATATTTGATTTTTTGCCCAATCAATTTCAATAAAATCGGCTTTAATTTCTGTATTTTCATATTTAATGATGGCATTTCCATAAAGAAAAACTTTTCGGTTTATAATATCAAAACGCATGGAATCGGAGGCATCATACAAAATATCATCATTAATAAAAACTTTGTTTGTGGAATCCTTAACTTCTAATGTGTCGGTAATAAAAACAAAGCCAAAAGAGTTATTAGCAAAGCATGTTAAAAAGATAAGAGATACAATAAGGAATCTGCTTTTTAAATACAATCTATTAATGTTATTTTTGTGTATCAAATATCTGAAATGTTTATCGTTACAAACTTAAATAAATTCTACCAGTTTAGCTTGCTAAATCTACAACGCATAATTGGAGCATTTCTTTTAATTATGATTGTGGTTTTTCCTTCACAAGCCCAAAATGCAAATAACGGAATTAAAAAAATAGTAATTGACCCAGGGCATGGGGGAAAAGATCCTGGAAATTTAGGAACCGGAAGATACAAAGAAACTGAAAAACATATTGCGCTAGATATTTCATTGCTTTTTGGTAAGTATGTAAAAGAATCTTTTCCAGAAATTGAAGTAATTTATACTCGAAAAACAAATGAAGAATATCCTACTTTAATTCAAAGAACAGAACTTGCTAATAGGGAAAAAGCAGATTTGTTTATCTCTATTCATTGTGATGCTTTCTCGAACCCTAATGCTTATGGAACTGGGGTTTATGTGATGGGGATGAGTAAACTAAAAGCAAATATGGATATTGCAATGAAGGAGAATTCGGTAATTTATTTGGAAGATGATTATAAGCAGAATTATGAAGGTTTTGACCCAAACTCTCCTGAAAGTTATATTGTGTTCAGTCTCACACAAAACACCTATTTAGGACAAAGTTTGCAAATAGCAGAAGAGGTGGAACAGCAATTTGCGACAAGAGCAAATCGGAAAAGTAGAGGCGTAAAACAAGCCCCTTTTTATGTGATTTCTAGAGCAAATATGCCTTCTATTTTAATTGAAACGGGTTTTCTCACCAACCCAAATGAAGAAGATTTCCTTCATTCTGAAAAAGGAAAAGATTATCTGGCATCCGCAATTTTCCGAGCTTTCAGAAGTTATAAGCAGAGTATCAATCAAGCAACACTGCAAGTAGATAACAAAGAATTTAAAAAAGAAGAAAAGAAAAAAGTAGCAATAAAAAAAATAGTGTCAAAACCATCTATTATTTTTAAAGTCCAGATAGGAACTTATCTTAAAGATATGAAAAATAGCACAAAATTTTTCGGGCTAAGTGCAGAGGAAAAAGTGGTAAACGGAACATTCAAATATTTTGTAGGGAACACATCTAGTAAAGAGGAGGTAGATAAGTTGAGAATCAAAATGGTGAAAAAAGGCTTTAATGGTGCTTTTGTGATTGCTTTTAAAGACGGAATTCGTATAAATGTGAAAGAAGCCTTAAGTTTGCAGAAATAATAATATGAAATCATGAAAACACTTTCGAAAGAATTAAGGATTGGGATTTTGGTTGTAATGTCAATAGTTGTACTTGTTTGGGGTATTAATTATCTCAAGGGGAGTAATCTTTTTGACAACAGCAGAACCTTTTATGCTATATATGGAAATATTGGAGGATTGCAAGAGGGAAGTGGTGTTAGTGTAAATGGCTATAAGGTTGGTGTGGTTAAGAGAATTCTCCTATTAACAGATAAAAACTATTCTTTATTGGTTGAAATTAGTATTGAAAAGGACATTGATATTCCCAGTAATAGCGTTTCAAAAATTGTAAATACGGATATCATGGGGTCTAAAGGTATTTCCTTAATTTTAGGCGACTCAAATACAAATGCTCAAAAAGGAGACACCCTTTATTCTGATATGGATAGAAGTTTAAAAGAGGAAGTAAACAAGCAAATTTTACCTTTAAAAAACAAAGCAGAACAGCTCATTGGTTCCATTGATTCTATTGTTACTGTGATTACTTCTGTATTAAGCAAGGATGCACGTGAGAGCCTTACAAAGAGTCTGGTAAGTTTGGATAATACCTTTACTACTATGTCGCAAACCATGACGAAAGTCAGCAAAATTGTGGACCAGAATGATGAGAGAATATCAAGTATTATAAAAAACCTGGAAGGCAATAATGATGAAATAACAAATATACTGAAGAATTTTTCTGAATTGTCGGACGATATTGCAAAGTCAAATATAAAAACTACGCTTGCAAGTTTGAATGAAATTTCTAAAAAGATAAGTGATTCAGAAGGAAGTTTAGGTATGTTTATCAATGATAAGGATTTGTATCTTAATCTAGAAAAATCCTCAAAAGAATTGGAAGCACTAATAAAAGATATCAAATTAAACCCCAAGAGATATGTTGGTTTTTCCTTTTTGGGAGGTAAATCAAAATCCTACAAAAAGCCTAAAGGGGAATAAATATGCATCTTGAAAACTTTATTTTTAGTTTTATTTTAATTTTTGCACTTAGTCTGTTTTCCTTTAATCTTTGGAAAATAGTGCGTAACATTCGTTTAGGAAAATCAAAAAATCGTTTTGATCAACCTTTAAAACGAACTATAATACTGCTTAAAGTTGCTTTTGGGCAAACCAAACTATTTGCACGTCCAGTTTCTGGCCTATTACATGCGATTGTTTATTGGGGATTTTTGGTCATTACCATAGGTACAATGGAAATGATGGTGGATGGGATATTTAATTTTGATAGGTCTTTCGGAGTACTCGGAGGTTTTTACAATTTAGTTACAATATCAGGTGATGTAATGGCGGTTTTGGTGCTTGTCTCTTGTCTTATTTTTATGTTCAGAAGACTTTTTTTAAAGATAAAGAGATTCTCTGGTAAAGAGATGAAAAAATTATCTTCAATTGATGCAATTGTAGCCTTGGTTATTATTGTGTTTTTGATGTTTTCACTGCTTACTATGAATATCGGTTATCTTGCGCTTGAACATGCAGAAATTGTAGGCTCTTATCCAATTAGCAAACATTTTGTTTCTCTTATTTCCAATTGGGAAATCAGCACTATTATTTTATTTCATAAAGTGAGTTGGTGGACGCATATAATGTTGGTATTGATTTTTCTTAATGAGTTGCCATATTCTAAACATTTCCATGTGGTGATGTCCATCCCTAATGTATATTTCTCGAATATTGAGCATTTAGGAAAAATGGACAATATGCCTTCTGTTACAAAAGAGGTTAAACTCATGATGGACCCTAATGCAGATCCATATGCAACACCAGCTGCTGATGCTCCACCACCGGAGTCATTTGGAGCAAAGGATGTAACAGATTTAAATTGGGTGCAATTGATGAATGCCTATTCCTGTACTGAATGTGGTAGGTGTACCTCAGAATGTCCTGCCAATCAAACTGGTAAACTACTTTCCCCAAGAAAAATAATGATGGATACGCGCCAAAGATTGAAAGAAGTGGGTAAAAATATAGATAAACATGGTAAGGATTATACGGACAATAAATCCTTATTGAATGATTATATCACTCCTGAAGAGTTGTGGGCTTGCACCACTTGTAATGCCTGTACAGAGGCTTGCCCCTTAAATATTGATCCATTATCGATAATTATGGATTTAAGAAGGTATTTAGTGATGGAGCAATCGGCAGCTCCACAAGAGCTAAATATGATGTTCACCAATGTAGAAAATAATGGAGCCCCTTGGCAATTTCCGGCTGCTGACAGATTAAAATGGAAAGATGAATAAGATAGATTTGATAGAAAAAATTGTGGATGGACAGCACATTAGTCCTGTTTTACCTGATGAGGTAAAGAATTACTTGATAGACATTGATGGTACTATTTGTGATGACATACCAAATGAAGAGCCGGAAAGAATGGCTACTGCAAAATCTTATCCTGACGCCTTGAATACGCTTAATAAGTGGTACAAGCAAGGGCATTACATTACTTTTTTTACTGCCAGAGTGGAGCAGCACAGAGAAGTAACAGAATTGTGGTTGAAAGAAAATGGCTTTAAATACCATGGCTTATTAATGGGAAAACCAAGAGGAGGTAACTACCATTGGGTAGATAATCATATTGTTCGGGCTACACGATTTGATGGTAAATTTACTGAGCTTATTGATAAAGAAGTTACCATTCAAGTTTTTAAAAGCTAATTATGAGTGAATTACAAGTAAAAACCATGGCCGAATTTATGGCAGAAGGAAAGGAGGCAGAACTTCTTTTCTGGGTAGGAAGTGCTGGTAGTTTTGACGATAGAGCCAAAAAGATTACGCGTGCTTTTGTGAAGATTATGAATAGGGCAGGGGTGAACTTTGGAGTATTGGGTACTGAAGAATCATCATCAGGAGATACTGCAAAGCGTGCCGGAAATGAGTTTTTGTTTCAAATGCAGGCACTTGCAAATATTGAAGTGATGAATGGCTATAATGTTAAACATATTGTTACTACTTGTCCGCATTCTTATAATACGATAAAGAACGAATATCCTTCTTTAGGAGGGAATTATACTGTACAACATCATACCGAGTTTATCTCAAATTTAATTACGGAAGGAAAAT
>CATMIT010000032.1 GCA_950069165.1 uncultured Flavobacteriales bacterium | reverse complement strand
CTCGTCCCTCGCTCGGACGCGCTAACGCGCGCCGGTTAACTTGGCGTTATGTTTTCCAAGGGGGTTAATAATGGCTAAAGTTTTCAAATTAAAGCCGGAAGATTTTCAAAATATAGCGGTAGGCTACGGTGGTTGCATTGCTACGGATATGATTACCGTACAGGGTAAAAAAGTTGGTTATATGTATCGTGAAGAACCAAGAAATGAAATGGATAGTGGTTGGTGCTTTATGTCGGGAAAGGAGTCACAAAAATACATGGATGACCCATCTAATCATGAAATATACGATGTAAACACCATCGCAAATTACTCTCCCGACATTACTGAATTCCTAGACGCTCCCTACGGATCAGCATTTGAAAGAAATCCTGAATTGGTGCTTGATTTTTATAATCTGAGAAGAAAAAAGCTTTTAGATAGCAAGCCAAATGCTGCACATATTTCCTTAAATAAGCTCTCTGAAAAATATGCTCTACAAATTATCACACAAAACATTGATGATTTGCACGAAAGAAGTGGAAGTGAGAATGTGCTGCATTTGCACGGAAAATTATTGGAAGCCAAAAGCAGTATAGATAATTCCTTAATTTATCCTATTGAGGGAACAAATTTAAAAATAGGAGATTTGTGCAAGAAAGGAAGTCAGTTGCGGCCCAATGTAGTGTGGTTTGGAGAGGGAGTCCCAAAAATTATAGATGCTATTTCCATTACTAAAAAAGCAGATATTTTTATTGTAATTGGCACTTCATTGAATGTTTATCCGGCTGCATCTTTGCTGAATTATACCGATAATGCAAATAGAATTATTTTGATAGACCCAAAAGCAGAACAGGAAAAAGGCATTGAAGTGATAAAAGAAAAAGCTACAATTGCTGTCCCAAAATTGGTGAAGGAATTATTATTATAAATCCATATACTCCTTAAAAGCAGATTGAAAATACATTTCTGCTTCCTTCTTTATTTTCTCTTCTTCTGCTTTATTTTCGGCATGGCTTTCAATTATTCTGTTATAACTCTCCGAAAAAGCATAATAGCCGTTTTCTCTAATAAGTCCGAAACCCTTATGAAAAGCGTAAGGAACGGCACGCTCCAAATTAGGATTAAATAAGTCCTTTCCCCATTTGTATTCTTTGTTGGAACAATGCAATTGGGCTAACAAAGTGGTAGCGATATCAATATGTGAGCCCAAAGCAATGTTTTGAGTTCCTCTAAAATTCTCTTTCAAGACCTCTCCAAACCAAAGCATGGGAATTTTAAAGCGTTCTTTTTGTGCTTTCCGCCACCCTCTTGGTGAGTTATGACTGTGGTCCGCCACAATTACAAATAGCGTATTTATATACCAATCTTCCCCTTTTACGCTTTCCATAAATTCACCCAAACACTTATCGGTATATGCTACTGAATTTACATATTTGTTTTCTTTACTGTCAAAGGATAATTTGTGCTCTGCCGGAAAATCGTAAGGAGAATGCGAACTAATTGTAAATAAAGCACTCATAAATGGTTGTGGCAAATCAGCTAATTCTTTTTTGAATTTCCCAAACATATATTCATCATGTACTCCTAAACTTCCTGATAGTAAATGGGAGTAATCTTCCTCATCTTTTACCACATTAAAACCATTTGACATTAAGTATCCTTTTATATTTCCATAAGTGAGTTGTCCCCCAAAAAAGAAAGAAGAATGATAAGTTTTAAGCGATTTATTTAAAGAGGCTAATTTGCGCGACTTATCCGCTTGATTGATAATTGCCACAAAAGGGAAAACCGGAAAAGAGGAAAAAATAGAACTCATACCTTGGTCAGACTTCCAACCGTTAGAATAGAAATCTGTAAACAAAATACCCTTCTTTTCCAAGTCCTTAAAATTTGGCGTTATTCCATTTATCCCCTGCAAACTCTCTATATTATCTGCCGACCAGCTTTCCAATAAAACAAAAATAATATTGGGCGTTTTTGTAGTTAAAACCAGAATTGTAGTATCATTATTTATTTTATACAAATCCTTAATAAATTCCTCACATTCTTCATCAGTATATTTTTCATAGGGGTTGCCCTTAAAATTAGTTTTACTCTTATAAATACTTTGAAAAACATTCCAGTTAGGATTAACGGCAATGTCGTTGAGAATTAGATTATTAGAAAAATAAGCATCACTCAAATTAATAGGAATCTCTTGCAAGCCGCCTCTTATCCCAATGAGTAAAAGCCCAAAAATTAAGGGTAGAGAAAGGATTCTTACAATCACTTTCCCAAAGGTATTACCACTATTCTGGAAAGGGAAAAAAGGATGTACCTGCTTTTTGTAAATTCGGATAAAAATAATCCCCACAAAAACAAAAAGTATAGTGGTAAGAATATGGCCCAAACTTGCAGTAGAAAACACTTCTGTTGGATTGGAAAAATGAGATAAAGCAGTAAAGTTCAGTTTGGTTTTCCACTCGGAATAAAGGGCTACTTCTCCCCCATTTATTAAAGAGGAAATAAATATGAAAAAGGTAGTAAAAACAAATGCTATTTTGCTGAAAAATCTTGTCCGCAAAAAAGTGTTGAGCCACAAAAGAATTGCAATTACTACCAGTAAATAACTGATAAAAGAAATATCAATAGCAAAACTTTTAGGGATAATTTTACTGATTTCTAAAAAGGAAGATTCACTTATCTCTTTTGTAAAAAACAGCATAAACAAAAAGCGGTTTACAAGGAAGAACCCTAAGAAAAAGATAATATATCTCAGCAAATATTTGAGCTTATCTATCAATTAAAAGTGTTTTAATATTGCCATAAGAATTTTGTAATTTTTCTTTAATTTCTTGCTGTTTTACCCAAGCTACTTTTGTTATCCCTTCTTTTGTTTGAGGAATTAGCACACCTTCAAAATTAGTCGTCATTTTGAACCAATAAGTGCGTTTTAACACTTTGCTCCCATTATGTTTGTAAATATGATAGGTATCTGTTAATTTTCCTGTGATTTCCAACCCGCTAACACCACATTCTTCTTCTACCTCTCTTTTGGCACAACTTTCAATTTCCTCTGCTTCTTCTTTTTTCCCTTTTGGTAAGTCCCATTTTCCATTTCTGAAAATCATAAGCAGTTCATCTTCCCTATTATATACCAATCCGCCAGCTGCCTCAATCAGAATATAATGGGCACAAAACTTTTTCCAATCTGTTACAATGATTTTTGGCTTGTTGTTAATAAAAACTTTATATTTTTGCGTCATGATTTCTGATATTGAAATAGGCAAACAAGTCGCCAAATCCTTACTGCAAATAAACGCAATTATTTTACAACCGGATAATCCCTTCACTTGGGCTTCTGGCTGGAAATCGCCAATCTATTGTGATAATCGGAAAATCCTCTCTTTTCCAGAGAGCAGAACTTATATTCGGCAAAGTTTAGTAAAGGTGATAAACAAACATTACGGAAGTGCTAATATTATTGCCGGAGTTGCAACAGGAGCTATTGCCCATGGCGTTTTGGTGGCAGAAGAAATGGGCTTGCCTTTTATATATGTTCGTTCTGCCGCTAAGGAGCACGGAAAACAAAATTTGATTGAGGGCGCTTATACTTCCGGACAATCAGTAATTGTAATTGAAGATTTGATAAGTAGTGGAAAAAGTAGTTTGGAAGCAGTAGAGGCATTACGAAAGGAAGGTTTAAATGTGAAGGGCTTAATATCAATCTTCACTTATGGATTAGATGCCGCTACCAAGAATTTCAAAAAAGAGGATTGTGAGTTTATTTCCCTTTGCAATTATTCTACGCTTTTAAAGGAAGCAGTAAAACAAGATTATATAAAACAGGCGGATTTGAAAGTTTTGGAGAAGTGGAGCGAAAATCCTTCAAAATGGAATAAATGATATGACAAATTTTAAAAGCCCAGACGTAGAAGTAAGTTTAAGTGCCGAGCAACTTTACGATAAACTGAGTAATTTGAATAATTTACAAGATATTTTACCTTCTGAAATTACTGGTTTCCAATCCACAGAGGATTCTTGCTCTTTCAAAATGGGAGGAATGCCAAAAGTAAATTTGGTAATTGCCGAAAAAACGGCATTCTCCAAAATAATTCTACAAGCTGAAAATAGTCAAATTCCTTTTTCCTTAGCGTGTAATATCTCTCAAAATGGAGAAAAATGTAAAGCGATTTTGGAGGTAAATGCCGAGCTTAACATGATGATGAGAATGATGTTGGAAAAACCTCTTACCAACTTTTTGAATGCCATTGCCAAAAGGTTAAGCCAAATTTAAAACAAAAAGGAAATTTCTTTAAGAGAAAAGGATTTGTTTTTGCCATTTTCAAATGCAACTAAAAGATTACCGATTTCATCAATTCCTATAATTTTTGCTTTGATTTTTCTCCCTCCTATTTTATAGTCTTTCCAATTATTAAAACCATATAAAATAGCTAAATATTCTGATTTCATTTTTTCTGCTTTCCCTTGTTTTAATTGCAAATATCTTTTCGCAATGCAATCTAACAGTTCCTTTTGCAAGTCTGCAAGAGCAAAATTCTTTTCTAATAATTTTTTCATGGATGTTGCAGGGGGGAAATAATCCTTAAACTTTAGCTGATTTACATTCATTCCTATCCCAACAATTGTATCTTTTATTGTAGCGGTTTTTACAATGTTTTTTATCAGAATTCCAGCAAGTTTTTCATTCTCTACCAACAAATCGTTGGGCCATTTTATTTTTACACCTTTCTTAAAATATTTCTTTGCAAAATCGTACAATGCAAGGGAAATACAAATATTGATCTGAAACTGATTTTCTAGTAGAATATTGGGAGACAATACAATACTCATTAAAATATTTTTCGCGTGCTCACTTTCCCATTTAGCTTCCATTTGCCCCTCTCCTTTACTTTGGTGTAAAGCTGTGATTACTGCACCTTCTTTTATTTGCTCTGCTTTTAGCAATTTATAGGTGTAATTATTAGTAGAGGTAGTAGAGTCTAATTTTATGTAATTATTTGTAAAAAATGAAGCCATAAATTTTGTGTTAATTATCCGTGCAAATTGATTACTTTTGCAAATGCAAACTTAAAATTTTATATGGGTAAAAAAACAGTAAGGAAGAAAAGTGATGTTTTAGCAAAAGCAATCATTAAGGCAATAAAGCAGCACAAAGGAAAAGAGGTAGTGAGTTTAGATTTGAGAGGGATTGAAACAGCAGTTTGCGATTTTTTTATTATTTGCCATGGCACATCAAGCACGCATCTTGCCTCTATTGCTGAAAATGTTCGAAAAGATGTATCGAAACTACTGAAAGAAAAACCTTGGCATACAGAAGGGGAAAGCAATAAAGAATGGATTCTAATGGATTATTTTGATGTGGTGGTTCATGTGTTTAATAAAGAAAAAAGGGATTTTTATAAATTAGAAAGTTTATGGGCTGATGCTCAGATAAAATACATTGAACAAACGGCATAAAAAGATAAAATGACAAAAAGAAAAGAGAAACATCAGCAGCCAAAATCATCTAAAAATATTTTTAAGTTTAATATTATTTGGGTGTATGCTATTATAGCGATTATCTTTTTTGGCTTACAAATGCTTAACTTTGATACTGCAAAGCAAACTTCTTGGCAAGAGTTTGATAGGGAAATGTTGCAACAACAAAAGGTAGAAAAAGTGGTGATTGTAAACAGAGAAATTGCCCAGATTTATATTAAAAAAGAGTATTTGGATGAAGAAAAATTCAGAGATGCAAACCAAAAACCACTTGGAGGAGCATCAACAAAAGGACCACATTTTTATTTTGAGATTGGCTCGGTTGAAACATTTAATCAGCAACTAAATGACGCCCAAGCCGAATTTGATAATTATGACAAGATAAGCGTAACTTACAAAACTGAAAAAGATGTTTTAAGAGATATTTTAGGATGGATTCTTCCTCTTGTTTTTTTTATTGCAATTTGGTTTTTCATTATGAAAAGGATGAGTGGTGGAGGCGTTGGTGGTGGACAAATTTTTAATATTGGAAAATCTAAAGCTACTTTGTTTGATAGAGCAAAAGTGGAAGTAACATTTGAGGATGTAGCTGGTTTGGAAGAAGCAAAAGTGGAAGTGGAAGAAATTGTTGATTTCTTGAAAAATCCTAATAAATATACTCGTTTAGGAGGTAAGATTCCAAGAGGAGCAATACTTATTGGACCTCCAGGAACTGGTAAAACACTCTTAGCAAAAGCAGTTGCTGGTGAGGCAAAAGTGCCTTTTTTCTCACTTTCTGGTTCCGATTTTGTAGAAATGTTTGTGGGGGTTGGTGCTTCACGTGTTCGGGATTTATTTAAACAAGCAAAAGAAAAAGCGCCATCCATTATTTTTATTGATGAGATTGATGCTATTGGAAGAGCAAGAGGAAAAAATTCAATAACTGGAAGCAATGATGAAAGAGAAAATACCCTTAACCAGTTATTATCGGAAATGGATGGTTTTGGTACAAATACGGGGGTAATTGTACTGGCTGCAACAAACCGTGCAGATGTGCTGGATAAAGCGCTGGTTCGTCCTGGAAGGTTTGATAGGCAAATATATATAGACCTACCTGATTTGGCAGAAAGAAAAGCAATTTTCAATGTTCATTTGAAACCACTTGTGCTTAACAAAAGTATTGATGTTAACTTTTTGGCACGGCAAACACCCGGATTCTCTGGTGCTGATATTGCCAATGTGTGTAATGAAGCTGCACTTATTGCAGCACGAAAATCAAAAAAGAAAATAGAAAAAGAGGATTTTTTAGATTCAGTAGACAGAATTATTGGTGGATTGGAAAAAAAATCCAAGATTATTTCACCTGAAGAAAAGAAAACAATTGCATACCATGAAGCAGGACACGCTACTGTAAGCTGGATGTTAGAATACGCCTCACCACTTGTAAAAGTTACAATCGTACCAAGAGGAAGGTCATTGGGCTCTGCTTGGTATTTACCTGAAGAAAGACAACTAACCACCACCGAGCAATTTTTGGATGAACTCTGTGCAGCACTTGGAGGTAGAGCCGCTGAAGATGTTTTCTTTAATAGAATTTCCACTGGTGCACTCAGTGATTTGGAAAAAGTAACTAAAATGGCTTATGCCATGGTAAGTGTTTATGGTATGAATGAAAAGGTGGGAAACAGAAGTTATTACGATTCGTCTGGGCAAGATTATTATTTTACAAAACCTTATAGTGAAGCCACTGCCAAAGTGATAGATGAAGAAGTATCCAAACTAATTGAAAAAGCATATATAAGAGCTAAATCGATATTAGGTAAACACAAGAAACAACTAATGGAATTGGCTGAACTTTTGCTTGATAAGGAGGTAATTTACAAAGAAAATTTGGAAAAGATTTTTGGCAAAAGAAAATGGAGCTCATTTGAAGAAGAAAAATTATTGGAGATGGACAAACAAGCAGCCAAAAAAAATAAAAAATCAAAATCCTAATTGGTGACCAACAATTGGATAAAAGTTTATACTTCAACCGAACCTTATAAAATTGAACTATTAAAAGGGTTCCTACTTAAACACAACATCAGAGCAATATCAATTAACAAAAAAGATTCTTCTTATTTGGTTTTTGGAGATATTGAGCTTTTTGTGACTAGCAAAGATGTATTGAACGCCAAAAATCTGATAAACAAACAAGAAGATGAACCAAACGCTTAAAAGAGCACTTTCAGGAGCAATCTATGTTGTCATTATGTGGTTTGGAACTTTTTATTCCCAGCTCTCTTTTCATATTCTTTTTGCAGTTATTCTCTTGGTATGTCTTTCTGAAATGTACAAGCTCAGAAAAGGAAAAACAAAAATACTTGCCTTCCTTTATGTAGTATCTCCTCTTTTATTAATCCATTTTCTTGAAACTGAATTAGTTCTTCTTATGTTTATCCTTACTTGGACATTCGATACTTTCGCCTACTTGGTTGGAATGAAATTCGGAAAGCACAAAATACTCCCCTCAGTTTCTCCCAAAAAATCGTGGGAAGGATTTATAGGAGGATTCGTTTTTACGATAATAGCGGCTTATCTTTCAACTATGTATTTTTTACCAGAAAATACGGTATATTGCCCTATAGTAATCAGTATATTTTTACCTTTTACAGCAACTTTAGGTGATTTTATAGAATCACATTATAAAAGAGAAGCAGGAGTAAAAGATACTGGAAATTTCATTCCTGGGCATGGTGGTATGCTTGATAGAATGGATGCATTTATGATTAGCATTCCTGCGCTTTATATTTATCATAATCTCATTTAACAGATGACAATACACAAAGAAGGTTATAAAATCCTTAGAAACGAAATCCTGATTTTTACATTGGTAAATTATATTACTTATTGGAATTCTGAAGTTATATTTTGGTTTTTCACTTTGCCTATTGCTATATTCTTATTTATAATATCTGTTTATTTTTTCAGGGTTCCAAAAAGAGATTTTCAAAGGAAAGAAGGATGCGTGTACGCCCCTTGTGATGGAAAAGTGGTGGTGATAGAACAGACAGAGGAAAACGAATATTATAAAGATAAGCGCTTGCAAATATCTATTTTTATGTCGCCCTTAAATGTACATAACAACCTTTATCCAATTGGCGGAAAGATTGTATATAGCAAATACCATGCTGGGAAGTTTTTGGTGGCTTGGCACCCAAAAGCATCTACCGATAACGAAAGAAACACTGTGGTGGTGGAAAATGATAAAATCTCTGTATTGTTTCGGCAAATTGCAGGGGCGGTAGCTAGAAGAATTGTTACTTATGCTACTGTTGGCAATAGCGCAGCAGCAGCTGATGAACTTGGCTTTATTAAATTTGGTTCAAGGGTGGATGTATTTTTACCCATTGATACTAAAGTATGTGCCGAACTTAATCAAAAAGTAAAAGGAGGGCTAAGCGTGATTGCTACTTATTAACGTTTCTCTTTTAATTTCCTTTCTTCAAAGCTCTTAATATTATAAAACTTTAAAATATTTTACTATATTTGCCCATCTATTAATCAAAAAAAAAAGAAATGAAAAAATTAACCATTGTAATGATTGCCTTCCTTTTTGTAGGGCTTGGAAATGTGGTAGCACAAACAGACGCTACAACAGAAACAAAAACAGATGAAGTAAAAAAAGAATGTCCATGGACAAAAACTGCAGATGGCAAATTAATATGCACAAAAACTGGAAAAATATGTAGTGAGGCATGCGTTAATAAGTCAAAAGGTAAATGTTGTAAGGGTAAAAGAAAAGGATACTCTGGATGTTCAAAAGGAAAATATTCAAGCAACAGAAATTCTAGCAGATCAAATGTTGGTTTTAGCTTTAGTAAAACAGGAAAAAGTTATTCTTGCTCAAAAAAAGTAGTAAAAAAATGTGGTGAGGGTTGCACAAAAGCTTGTTGTGCAAAAACAGATGAATCCTCAGATAGTGATGAGGATGGCAATTCAGAAGAATAAAACTTAAATATAAATTATTAAAAACCACATAATTATGAAGAAATTAACCATTGTACTACTTGCCTTTCTTTTTGTAGGGTTAGGCAATGTGGTAGCACAAACTGCCACAGAAGATGTTACTACCGTACTTTCGGCTGATGAACAGTTTAAAGCTAATTGTCCAGATTGGGGAACGGATAAATGTCCATTCACAACCAATAAAGATGGTAAGATAATTTGTAAAAAATCAGGAAAGGAATGCTCGGCTAAACAACTAAAATCATGCTGTAAAAGCAAAAGAAAAGGATGCTCTGGAAAAAAAGGAAGCTACAAAAAATCTTCCAAAAATTATTCAAGTGGCGCTAATAGCGGCTTTAATTTTAGTAAGAAAAGTAGTTGCTCATCAAAAGCGGCCAAAAAATGTGGAGAAGGATGTACAAAATCTTGTTGTGCAAAAACGGATGATGTAGAAGAAGGGGATGATGAAAGTTCAGAAGAATAAAACTATAATATAAACTATTAAAAGCCACAATTATGTGGCTTTTTTTATACCAAAAATATGGATTTTTTACCAACAGAAATAGAAAAATACGCCTTAAAATACACGGCAAAAGAAAGTGATTTGCTTGCCAAACTAAATAGAGAAACATGGGCAAAAGTAATGACACCTAGAATGCTTTCCGGGCATTTGCAAGGCAGAGCACTAAGTTTGTTTAGTAAAATGATTTCCCCTGAAAATATATTGGAAATTGGAACTTATACTGGTTATTCTGCACTCTGCATGGCAGAGGGTTTAAGAGAAAAGGGGAAATTGCACACCATTGAATGTGATGAAGAGGTAAGCTTATTTGCAAAAAGGTATTTTGACATGTCAGAATACAAAAAAAATATTATTCAGCATACAGGCAATGCAATGGAAATAATCCCTTCAATAGAAGCTGAATTCCAATTGGTATTTATTGATGCCGACAAAGAAAATTATTCCAATTATTTTGATTTGGTTTTTAGTAAACTATCTATTGGCGGATACATTATTGCTGACAATGTGCTTTGGAGCGGGAAAGTAGTAGAAAAAACCCAAGATGAAGAAACAAAAGCGCTTGTAGCATACAGTAAAAAAGTGCAACAGAACCAAAGGGTAGAAAACATCCTTATGCCAATAAGAGATGGGCTAATGATTTGTAGAAAGATAAAATAGACCATAGCACTGAGATATTAGATTTTAGACCAATAACTAAAAGCTATAAATCAATAACAATTAACTGAAAATTATACTTTTGCAAAAAAAAGGAATCAATGGGTTTATTTGATGATAATAAGGTTACTTATGCCGACAAATCGGATAAGGATTTAAATAGAGCATATTTTTTGTTCAGCATTATTGGCAAACCATTTGTCACTAAAATCTTCACTTTCCTTTTAAAAGTCTCCATTAAAATTGGTTTACCAATTAAAGGAATTATAAAGGCTACCATTTACAAGCAATTTTGTGGCGGAACTTCTATTAATGAGAGTCAGCCGACAATAGATAATTTGTGGCAATCTGGCATTGGAACCATTTTGAATTTTTCGGCAGAAGGCAAGGAATCAGAAGAAGATTTTACACGAACAAAAGATGAAATAATAGAGACCATTATAAAAGCAAGCAAATCAGAGAAAATCCCTTTTTCAGTTTTTAAGCCAACTGGAATTACTGCATTCGGTTTATTAGAAAAGCTAAGTAAAAATCAAGCACTTAGTAGTAAAGAACAAGCCGAAAAAGAAGATTTTTACAGCAGAATAAATGAAATCTGTAAAACCGCATTTGAGCTAAAAGTACCCCTATTTATTGATGCAGAAGAAAGTTGGATACAAACCGCTATTGATGAAATAGCCCGGGAAATGATGCGCAAATTCAATAGGGAAAAAGCTTGGATTTTCAATACCCTTCAGCTATACAGAAATGACAGAATTACTTACTTAAAAGAGGTTTTAACTGATGCTGAAAATAATCATTATTTTGTAGGGCTAAAACTAGTAAGAGGCGCCTACCATGGGCAAGAAATAGAAAGGGCAAATAGGTTAAATTATCCTTGCCCAGTACACAGAAAAAAAGAAGATACGGATAAGGATTACAATTTGGCGCAAAAGTTTTGTGTGGAAAATATCAATAGAATTTCATTTTGCAGTGCAACGCACAATGAAGAAAGTTCAGCATACCTTACAGAGCTTATTGCCCAGCACAAATTGGATAAAAATGACAAGCGAATTATTTTTTCGCAACTACTCGGTATGAGTGATCATATATCCTACAATTTGGCAAGAAAAGGATACTATATTACCAAATATGTTCCTTATGGCCCAGTAAAAGATGTGATACCCTACCTAATTAGGCGAGCTGCTGAAAACACTTCAATCGCAGGACAAATGAACCGGGAACTATCCAATATAATTAAGGAGAAAAAAAGAAGGAAAAATATTTAGAAGTCGCAAACTTCTTTTTCTGTTTTATCGGTAAACCCCATTACTTTAACTGTATTTGCTTTATCACAAAATTCAAAAGTAACGGAAAGTTCCATTTCGTTTATCATATTCTCAACCACATAGTATTGGCAAGGCATTTTTTCAGTTTGGCTTTTTTCAAAATTCACTTCCCCTCCTTCTAATACTTCAAGCAAATCATCTTTTGATAAACTATAATACACCAATTGACATTCCGCTTTTATGGAAAAAGTGGTGCTATCGTTTTCCAAATGATAAATCACTCTTTTGTCCAAACTAAAATAGTCAATGTAGTCATAAAATGTTTTTTTCAATCTATTTTCAGGTCCTAGTGAGAGGAAAATAATACTGATTAAAGCACCCAATCCAAAAAATAAAAATCTTCTGCCCATATTTACATTATCAAATTCAAATCTTTATAAGGTAAATCGAACATTCTGCCAAGCACAGCATTGGTAAGCATTCCTCTGAAAACATAAACCCCTGAACGCAAACCATCATTCTTTTTTAGATAATCTTCAACCCCTCCTACCATACCAATATTTAGCAAAGTAGGTGCCAAAATATTACTTATAGCAAAAGTTGCCGTTCTGGAAACTCTGGACAAAATATTTGGCACACAATAATGCACCACATCAAATTTTCGGAAAGTAGGATTTTTATGATCGGTTACTTTTGAAGATTCAAAGCAACCACCTTGGTCAATACTTACATCTACAATTACAGCCCCTGACTTCATCTTTTTTACCATTTCTTCACTTACCACACAGGGCGTTCTACCCTCATCTGCCCTAAGTGCGCCAATTACAACATCCGCCCTCATCAATGCTTTTTGCAATGCTTTTGGTTGTAAAATGGAAGTACTTACTCTTTGACTTATAATTTCTTGCAGTCTTCTTAATTTGGTTATGGAACTATCAAAAACCCGAACAGAAGCGCCTAAACCCAATGCTGTTCGGCATGCAAATTCACCAACTGTTCCGGCTCCAAGTACTACGACTTCTGTTGGTGAAATCCCACTCACTCCTCCCAGCATCAATCCTTTCCCAGAGTTTACATTGCTCAAATACTCTGCCGCAATAAGTATTGCTGTATTTCCGGCAATTTCACTAATACTTCTGATTAGAGAAAGAATTCCATTTTCATCTTTTATATATTCGTAAGCCAGTGCTGTAATTTCACTTTTCAGAAGAAGATTAATGTATTTTGTATCTATTGTAGTTAGTTGTAAGGCGGATATTAGTGTCTGCCCTTTATGCATCATTTTTATCTCCCCTTTTGTAGGCGGTTCTATTTTAAGGACAATATGTGCCTTGTACACCTGTTCAATATTATAAGCAATTGTTGCTCCAGAATCAGAATAATCTTCATCTGAGAAATAAGCATTTACTCCTGCTCCTTTTTCTATCACAATTTTATGCCCATTGCTTACTAATAGTGCTACCGCATCTGGCGATAAACTCACCCTGTTTTCCTGATAGGAAATTTCCTTTGGAATACCAATGTAGAGGGATTGGAAATTCTTTTTCACTTCCAACATTTCTTCTTGTGGCATCAAAGTGGCAAAGGTTGCTATGTTTTTACTTTTTTTCATAAGCTAATAGATTAATAATTCGTGCTTTTTTATTTTTGGTTATCTTAACTTCTATTCTTTCTTTTGGTAACAAACCCAAAGCTTTTTCTGGCCATTCTACAAAACAGTAACTATTGGTAAAAAAATATTCTTCGTAGCCCAAATCATAAATTTCTTCTTCTGATTTCACTCTGTAAAAATCGAAATGGTAAATGGGCTTTCCTTTTTTATCATGATACTCATTTACAACCGAAAAAGTCGGACTTGTAACAACATCTTGTACATTTAAGACCTTACAAATTGATTTTATCAGAGTAGTTTTGCCTACTCCCATTTCTCCGAAAAATACAACTTTTTTCTGATTTCCAAAAGCTTCAAGAAGCGCTTTTGAAATTTCATCTAATTTAAATCAAGGCGTCACGATTGATGTGACGGTTCCCAAACAAGGAGATAATGCGTGAGCCAGTTAATTAAAGTCATGCTGACTGATGACCATGCCGTAGTCAGATCAGGTTTATGTCGATTACTCGAACAAAATTCAGACATAAAAGTGATTGCTGAAGCGGAGAGTGGAGAACAGGCCTATCAAACTTATCCGGAGAATCGTCCGGATGTTTTAGTGATGGATATGTCGATGCCTGGTATG
>CATMIT010000031.1 GCA_950069165.1 uncultured Flavobacteriales bacterium | reverse complement strand
AATACAGGGTATTTTGCATAATATCAGATATAAGGCTTTAGTTTTATATCGGTAGATATTATGTTAAGAAATTTACGACTTATGGTTTTTGTTATGTAAAAATTGAGTTTATCAAAATTGGAAATGATTACATAATTACAATTTGTATGTCCGCTTTGATAGCCAAATGTTTGAGTTTCTACTTTTGTTAAATCTTTAGTTGTTGTGTCTTTCAGTTCAATTACACAAAATACTTCTCCATCTTTAAGTATTGCTCCATCTGCCTTTTTACTATCACTTACATTTTTCTTTTCTCTGAGTAAATTGAAAGTATCATTTCCATCATATTTGTAAGTATACCCCAAAACATTTACAAAAACGTCTCTAAGGAATCCATCTTGGTACTCCTCTTCATTATATTCTGCTATTTTTTTTGCTTTGGATTGATAGACTTTCAACTTCTCAAAAGCAGCTAATACCTTATGATCATCTTGTGCTTTTAAATGTTTGTTTAATACAGATTTTTGGAATAGACTCATTTAATGACTTTTAAACCCCAAACATAAGCATAAAAAACTTCCAATTCATTTGTCAACCAAAATCTAACAACTAACAACCACAAACTAAAAAGTACTTCTTATATTTGCACCCTTAATAACAAGAACGAATGATTAACATTACTCTTCCTGATGGAAGTATCAAACAAGTAGAAAGTGGAACTTCTGCAATGGATATTGCTATGGGAATTTCTGAAGGGCTGGCACGAAATGTGCTATCGGCTAGTGTAAACGGAGAAGTTTGGGATGCCAATCGCCCTATCACCACCGATTCTTCTTTAACCCTACATACTTGGAACGATAAACAAGGGAAAATGAGTTTTTGGCATTCTTCTGCACACATTATGGCAGAAGCATTAGAAGCACTTTATCCTGGAGTTAAGCTAGGTATTGGTCCTGCAATCGATAATGGTTTTTACTATGATATTGATTTGGGTGATCGTGTTCTTTCTTCTGATGAGTTTCCAAAAATTGAACAAAAAATGAAGGAATTGGCTTCTCAGAAAATGTCGTTTGACAGAAAGGATATTTCAAAAAAAGAAGCTATTGCCTACTTCACCGAAAAAGGAGATGAGTACAAATTAGAATTATTAGAAGGATTGGAAGATGGTAACATCACTTTCTACACCCAAGGTAATTTTACCGATTTATGCAAAGGACCACACATTCCTTCTTCCGGAAAAATAAAAGCTATAAAACTATTAAATATTGCGGGTGCCTACTGGAGAGGAGATGAAAACCGTAAGCAACTTACGCGTATTTATGGAGTATCTTTCCCTAAGCAAAAAGACCTTACTGCACACCTAGAATTATTGGAGGAAGCAAAAAAGCGTGACCACCGAAAAATAGGGAAGGAAATGGAGCTTTTTACTTTTTCAAAAAAAGTAGGGCAAGGCTTACCTTTATGGTTACCAAAAGGAGCTCAACTAAGAGAAAAATTAGAAAATTTCCTAAAGAAAGCACAAACAAAGGCTGGTTATCTTCCGGTTATCACACCGCATATTGGCCACAAAGATTTATATGTTTGTTCTGGGCATTACGAAAAATATGGAGAGAACTCTTTTAGGCCTATCCTAACCCCTAATGAGGGAGAAGAATTTTTCTTAAAACCCATGAACTGCCCGCACCACTGTGAGATTTACAAAGCAAAACAATATTCTTACCGTGACCTTCCGGTTCGTTTTGCAGAGTTTGGTACGGTTTATCGTTACGAGCAATCAGGCGAATTACATGGTTTAACCCGTGTTAGAAGTTTTACTCAGGATGATGCGCACCTTTTTGTTCGTCCTGACCAAGTAAAACAAGAATTTATCAATGTTATTGACTTGGTGTTATATGTTTTCAAAGCCCTTGGTTTTACCGATTATAAGGTGCAAATTTCCTTACGAGATAAGGAAGATAAAGAAAAATACATTGGTTCGGATGAAAATTGGGATAAAGCAGAAGCTGCAATTATAGATGCAGTTGCCGAAAAAGGATTAGAAACAGAAGTAGTTTATGGTGAAGCGGCCTTTTATGGCCCAAAACTTGACTTTATGGTGAATGATGCATTGGGCAGGGAGTGGCAACTAGGCACTATTCAAGTAGATTATAACTTGCCGGAAAGATTTGAATTAGAGTACACAGGTGCTGACAATAAGAAACACCGGCCTGTAATGATTCACCGAGCACCATTTGGTTCTATGGAACGATTTGTAGCTATTTTAATAGAGCATTGTGCAGGTAATTTCCCTCTTTGGCTTGCCCCCGATCAGTTTATCATATTGCCTATCAGTGAGAAATATCATGATTATGCTGAAAAAGTATCTCAATTATTAAAAAATTACGATATTTGCGGCCCGATTGACCATAGGGCTGAAACTACCGGTAGAAAGATTAGAGATGCAGAAGTTTCAAAAGTTCCTTACATCATTATTGTAGGGGAAAGAGAGGAAAATGAAGGAACAATCTCAGTTCGTAAACATGGAGGGGAAGATTTAGGGAGTATGTCAGTTGATCATTTTAAAGATTTGATACAAAAAGAAATAGATAATTTAATCACTTTTAATAACTAAAAAACGGTAAAAAATCGCAAAAAGAACTTTTAGAAGAAGGGGGCCAGCAAGGAAGTTACACAAAACTGGTAGAGAGATAACAGCCGCATTCGTAAGAATGGTAGGTGATGGAGTGGAAGCAAACATTGTTTCCCTGGAAGAAGCACTAAAAACTGCTAATCGTTTAGGGTTAGATTTAGTAGAAATTTCTCCAAAAGCAGAGCCGCCAGTTTGTAAAATAATTGATTATAAAAAGTTTGTTTACGATCAGAAAAAAAGGCAAAAAGCCATAAAGGCGAAAACGGTAAAGGTTGTAATAAAAGAAATAAGGTTTGGACCAAATACAGGAGAGCACGATTTTAATTTTAAATTAAAACATGCTGAGAAGTTTTTACAAGATGGAGCAAAAGTAAAAGCCTTTGTATTTTTTAGAGGAAGAACTATTATTTTTAAAGAAAATGGAGAAATCCTTTTACTAAGATTGGCTCAGGCTTTAGAAGAATTTGGAGTAGTAGAAAGCATGCCGAAACTAGAAGGAAAGAAAATGATAATGTTAATAGCACCAAAAAAGAAATAAAAAAAGAGAAGAAAATGCCAAAAATGAAAACAAAAGCTGGAGCAAAAAAACGGTTTAAAGTAACTGGCTCTGGGAAAATCAAAAGAAAACATGCTTTCAAATCTCACATCTTAACCAAGAAAGAAACAAAGCAAAAAAGAAACCTTACAAAATCGGGCTTAGTGCACAAATCAGACGTAAAGAGTGTAAAGCTTCAACTTTGTATATAATTAACCCAGGTTATTAACCAGGTATTTAGCCAAATAAGTGCTTTGAAAAAAAGCCGCTAACTACCAAAAAATTAAAAAAAATGCCAAAATCAGTAAATTCAGTTGCTGCAAAAGCAAGAAGAAAAAAGATTTTAAAAGCTGCCAAAGGTTACTTTGGTAGAAGGAAAAATGTTCATACAGTAGCAAAAAATGCTGTTGAAAAAGCAATGCAGTATGCATATCGTGATAGAAAAAACAAAAAGAGAACATTCCGTGCACTTTGGATTCAAAGAATTAATGCAGGAACAAGACAATACGGATTGTCTTACTCTCAATTTATGGGAAAAATACATGAAAACAAAATTGAGCTTAACAGAAAAGTTTTAGCCGATTTAGCTATGAATAATCCAGAAGCTTTTAAAGCAATTGTAGATAAAGTAAAATAAATTTTTTAGATGGTGTTAAATAAAGAAAAGGCGAACAATGTTCGCCTTTTTTTATTACTTTATTTGTTTATTTTTATAATTTAAAGATTTAAGTGCATCTTTTGCATCTTTATATTCAGGATTAATATATAATGCTTTTTTGTAATCCGACTCAGCACGAGCAATATCGCCAAGGGTTTCATAACAATGTCCTCTTGAATAAAAGGCCTCAAAAAAATTAGGATTAAATGAAATGGCTTGTGAGAAATCATTTGCTGCTATATCATGCAAGCCCAATTTGATATGTACAAATCCTAAATTGTAATAGCCATTAGTATAAGTAGGATACACTTGCAAAAGTGCAGTATAAGATTCAATGGCACCATTCCAATCTTCTATATCCTGATAAAATTTTGCTAAATTATATAAGGCCATTTTATTTTTAGGATTCACTTTCAGTGTATTTTTGTAATACAAAACAGCTATGGAATCTTTTTTTTCTTGATAAATAAGTCCCAATTGAACATAAGCATCTTCATAAGTTGGATCAATATCAATCACATTATGAAAAAATTGGATTGCCTTTTCTTTATCATCCAAAGCAGAATAAATATATCCTTTTAAAAGATGTGCTTTTGGCCTATTATAGTCCAATTCAATTACTTGATTCAGGCAAGATATCGCCTCTTTCACTTCATTGAATGCTAAATGCAATTCACCTTTCAAGAGCAAAGCTGGGATTGTATCGGCATGCAATTGAATGGTTTTTTCCAGATGCATTAAAGCTTTAGAGGGGTATTGTTGTTTGCTCCTATCTATCTTTGCAATTTCATAATAAAGATAAGCAACTTCATAATGATAGTGACCATTTTCAGGAGATAATTTTATACATTCTTTGTAATCCATCAAGGCCGATTCCAAATTATTTTCTGATAAAAAATATTCCGCTCGCTTTATAAATAGTTGAGGGTTGTTTGGCTCTTGACTTATATCTTCTGACAAAAGCGCAAGAACAGATTTTCGCACTACTTGTTCCTGTTCTACACGATTATTACATGCTAAAAGAACAGTAAAACTAATAAATAATATAAATCTCATTGATAACGAAAAAAGGAATAATTAAGCTATTTGTTCGCGAATTTTTGTTTCAATTTCATCCGAAAGTTCAGGGTTATCCTCTAACATTGTCTTTACAGCATCACGCCCTTGCCCCAATTTGGTGTCATTATAGGCAAACCAAGATCCGCTTTTATTTACAATGTCAAGGTCAACTGCCAAATCCAAAATTTCACCAGATCGAGAAATGCCTTTTCCGAACATAATATCAAACTCTGCCATTCTAAATGGTGGAGCAACTTTATTTTTTACTACTTTCACTCTGGTTCGGTTACCAATTATTCCCTCCCCATCTTTTATCGCACCAATTCTTCTGATATCTAAACGAATTGAAGAGTAAAATTTAAGCGCATTTCCGCCAGTTGTAGTTTCTGGATTCCCAAACATAATGCCAATTTTCATCCTAAGTTGATTGATAAACATACAAGTACAACCGGTTTTACTTATTGTGGCAGTAAGTTTCCTAAGGGCTTGTGACATAAGACGAGCATGTAATCCCATTTTAGAATCTCCCATCTCCCCTTCAATCTCCGATTTTGGCGTAAGAGCTGCCACTGAATCAATTACCACCAGATCAAGGGCACCAGAACTAATCAAATGATCAGCAATTTCCAATGCTTGTTCCCCATTATCGGGCTGAGATATCAATAAATTATCCGTATCAACACCTAATGAAACAGCATAATCTGCATCAAAAGCGTGTTCGGCATCAATAAAAGCAGCAATCCCACCTTGCTTTTGTACCTCTGCAATAGCATGAATGGTTAGTGTTGTTTTTCCAGAGGATTCTGGTCCGAAAATTTCCACTACTCTTCCTCTTGGATAACCGCCAACACCCATTGCGATATCTAGGCCCATTGATCCTGAAGGAATAGCATCAATATTTTCAACTACCTTATCCCCTAATTTCATCACTACTCCTTTTCCGTATGTTTTTTCTAATTTTCCCAAAGTGATTTCAAGGGCTTTTAATTTTGCTTCTTTTTCTTTATTTGCCATGATATTTTGATTTTATACAAATTAGAGAAATATTGATGCAATAAAAAAATATTAATCTTGCTATTTTTCAACATCCTATTTTTTTGCTGTAATATTTACAAATATGAGTAATTCTACAATGGGGACAATCTGGCTTTCTTGCTTTACACACATAGCGCCCATGTAAGATAAGCCAATGATGAGCAATATTTAATTTACTTTTTGGGAATAATTTGAGTAGTTGTAATTCTGCTTGTAAAGGATTTTTAGCTTTAGTTGTAAGTCCTATTCTTTCTGAAACACGAAAAACATGGGTATCCACTGGCATGGCTGGAATATCAAAATAAACAGAACCAACTACATTGGCTGTTTTCCGGCCAACTCCAGGTAACTTTTGTAAATCCTCCAAATTATCGGGAATTTTTCCATCAAAATCTTTTATTAGCATTTTTGCCATTCCGGATAAATGCTTGGCTTTATTTCTTGGATAAGAACAAGATTTTATCAAGTCAAAAATAGCATCTATTGAAGATACCGCCATCACTTGGGCATTTGGTATTTCTTCAAATACTTTTTTGGTAATAATATTTACACGCTTATCGGTGCATTGTGCTGAAAGAATAACGGCAACCGTAAGTTCAAAGACAGTTTTGTAATCTAATTCTGTTTTCGCATCTGGCATATTTTCTGAAAAATGCAATATAAATTGTTTAGTCCTTTCTTTCTTATTCATTTTTCAAAGCTATTAAATAATTAAAGCTATTAAATAAAAGAGCCGAACAATGTTCGGCTCTCTTTGCTAACCAAAACCACTTAGTTTAGCACTAATAAAACCTTATCTATTGATTTGGTTTTATGGCATCTAACCGATTTAGCATACGCAATTATATTGCTGATTGTTTCCTTTTTAGGACTTTGCTTTTTGTCGGTTATTGAATAAATTTTAGTGTTACTAACCTGAATTAATCCTCCATTTTCGACTAATTGGTCTAACACTTTTAAAAGAGTAAAGCTGTTTTTCATATAAATAAAGTATTGGTTTCATACCCTAACTAACGAAAAACAGCTTTTATTATTTTACAGTATTTGCTTTTTTTAGCTTATTTGCAAATCTACTTGATGCGAATCAATAAGTTTTCGCAAATTAATAAGTGCATAACGCATTCTTCCAAGAGCCGTATTAATGCTTACTCCTGTACTTTCTGAAATTTCTTTAAAGCTCAACTCTGCATAATAACGCATTTTCAAAACTTCCTTTTGATTCTCCGGTAAATGCTCAATTAGTTTTCTTAAGTCTTTATGAATTTGGTTGTTTACTAAATTATCTTCTATATTTTTTTCGCCATCTTGCAGAATATCAAAAATATCAAAGTCATCCGTTGGTGCAATAGTTCGCATTTTTTTACTTTTACGGAAATAATCAATTACTAAATTGTTAGCAATACGCATTACCCAAGGTAGGAACTTGCCTTCTTCATTATATTTTCCCTTTTGCAGGGAATTAATTACTTTAATAAAAGTATCCTGGAAAATATCTTCTGCAAGATCTCTATTTCTGATTTTAGATAATATAAAAGCATAAATTTTATTTTTGTGCTTTTGTATTAGGGCTTCAAAACTTTTGGAATCTCCTTTTAGGTAAAGGGCAACTAATTCACTGTCGGACAGATTAATCAATAACATATCTACTTTATTTTGGTTAATAAATTTTATAAAGTAGTTATGCTTCTATAATCTTGTTTTTAGTTAAAATTAGTTTGAATTAAAGTTCAAATATAGTACAACTTTTTGAAATATACAAATCTTATTGTCTAAATTTGCCAATTCCGTAAAAATCAGAATGGCAAAAGTAGAAGAAAATACACAAAAAAACATCATTATTAAGGGCGCAAAGTTGCATAACTTAAAAAACATTTCGCTTAGTATTCCCAAAAATAAAATGGTGGTTATTTCTGGGGTTTCTGGTTCTGGAAAATCTACTTTGGCTTTCGATACCCTTTTTGCTGAGGGGCAAAGAAGATATATTGAAAGTTTATCTTCTTATGCCAGACAGTTTTTAGGGAAACTCCAAAAACCGGATGTAGATGAAATAAAAGGAATTTGCCCAGCCATTGCAATTGAACAGAAAGTAATTTCGAAAAATCCAAGATCTACAGTTGGAACTACTACTGAAATTAATGATTATTTACGCCTTTTATTTGCTCGGATTGGTAAAACCATCTCCCCTATTTCAGGGAAACTGGTATGCAAAGATAGTGTAAGTGATATATGTGACTTCATCCTTAATTTTCCTAAAAATACCAAATGTATTATTCTGGCAAACTATAAAAGTAGCGGAAATGGAAATGAGATTCTTTCCATATTGCAACAACAGGGGTTTTCAAGGGTTCGGATAAATGGAAAAATAAGTAAAATCCAACAATTGATTGAGCAAAAAATAAAAGTAAAACAGGAAGATGTTTTTGTTGTGGTTGATAGAATAATAACCGATAATAGTGACGATAATAAAAATAGAATTTCAGATTCTATTCAAACTGCATTTTATGAAGGGAATGGAGATTGTAAAATAGAAATAGAGGGGAAAGATTATACTTTTTCTAACCAATTTGAGATGGATGGAATAGAGTTTGAAAAACCATCTATTCATTTATTTTCTTTCAATAACCCTTATGGTGCTTGCTCCCAATGTGAAGGATTTGGAAGTATGTTAGGTGTGGATAAAAATAAGGTAGTACCAAACAAGACACTTTCGGTTTATCAAGAGGCGATAAGTTGCTGGAAAGGAGAGAAATTGGGAAAATGGAAAGATAGATTTATATTAAAATCAAGTGATTTTGATTTTCCTATACACAGAGCTTATAATAAGTTGAAAAAGGAAGAATTAGATATTTTGTGGAATGGGAGAGAGAAATGCAAAGGAATAAATCAGTTTTTTGCAAAATTGGAAAGCGACAAATACAAAATACAAAACAGAGTAATAGTTGCAAGATATAGAGGGAAAACCAAATGCACAGCATGTGATGGTTCACGACTAAGAAAACAAGCACATTATGTGAAAATTAACAAGAAATCATTTCATGATATTATAAGCATGAATATTGAGCAAGCAATAAAGTTCTTTAATCAGCTAAAACTAAATAATCATGACAAAAAAATTGCCGATAGATTAGTTATTGAAATAAAGAATCGTTTGGCATATCTTTACAATGTTGGGCTTTCTTACCTTACCCTTTCTCGCCCCTCAAATACTCTTTCTGGTGGGGAATCCCAACGCATCAATTTAGCCACTTCATTGGGAAGTAGTTTGGTGGGTTCTATGTATATTTTGGATGAGCCAAGCATTGGCTTACATCCTAACGACACGCAAAAATTAATTACAGTTTTACATCAATTAAGGGATCTAAACAATACTGTAATTGTGGTGGAGCATGATGAGGAAATTATGGGCAGTGCCGATCAAATAATTGACCTTGGACCGGATGCTGGAAGAAATGGTGGAGAATTGGTTTATCAAGGAAAGTTAAAAGATATTGCAAAAAGTAAAAATAGTTTGACCGCAAAATATTTGAGTGGGAAACTTAAAATTCCTCTGCCTGAGAAAAGAAGAATATTGAATAATAAAATTCGAATGGAAGGAATACGGCAAAACAATTTACAAAATGTGAATGTTGATTTTCCATTAAATGGACTCACTTTAATTACAGGGGTTAGTGGCTCAGGAAAAACTTCCCTAATAAAGCAAGTGCTATATCCTGCCATTTCTAATTATTTAGGAATTTTTGGTAAGAAATTGGGGAGTTTTGATAAAATTTCTGTGGATACGGAAAGTTTGAAAAAAATTGAGTTTATCGACCAAAATCCCATTGGAAAATCTTCTCGTTCTAATCCGGTAACTTATATAAAAGCATTTGATGATATTCGGAATTTGTTTGCAAACCAGCCACTGGCAAAAAGCAGGAATTACAAAAGCGGATTCTTTTCTTTTAATGTAGATGGCGGAAGATGTGAACATTGCCATGGAGAGGGAGAAATAACAGTTGAAATGCAATTTATGGCGGATGTGCATTTGCTTTGTGAGGATTGCAAAGGAGAAAGGTATAAAGATGAAATTTTGGAAATAAAATTCCATGATAAAAATATTGCGGACATTTTGAAACTTACGATTGAAGAAGCCATTGATTTTTTTACTGAGCAAAAAGCAGATAGAATCGCTTTAAAATTAAGCCCATTACAGCAAGTTGGTTTGGGTTATGTGGCTTTGGGACAATCCTCCAACACCCTAAGTGGCGGTGAAGCGCAAAGGATAAAACTCGCCTCTTTTTTAGGGAAAGGAAACACCCCAGAAAAAGTACTTTTTATTTTTGATGAGCCAACCACTGGCTTGCATTTCCATGATATAAACAAACTACTTAACTCCTTTTACGCACTTATTGAAAAAGGACATTCCATTATTTGCATTGAGCATAATATGGATGTAATAAAATGTGCCGATTGGGTGATTGACCTTGGCCCTGAAGGAGGCGACAAAGGCGGAAAAGTAGTTTTTAAAGGCACCCCTGAAAATTTAATTAAAAGTAAGAAATCGCTTACAGCAAAGTTTTTGAAAAAGAAACTAATTTAATGATGTGTTGAGGTACTAATTCCAATATAGGTAAGTGAGTTTAATTTTGTTCTATATTTTATGTTTCTTATGCGTTTCAAAAGAATACAGTCTTGAATTTTTGGTTCTTTTTCTTCAAGGTAAAAGGACATAACCAGATTGCTTCTTCCATAAATGGAATCGCAATGACAAAAAGAAAAAGGGAGTGCCACATTATCTTTTAATCATCAAATTAGCACATTACTACATTAAATCATTATTACATTAATCTGTGGTCTGTCTACTGAATACTGTCTTCTTTCTAATTACTATCAACTATTTTATTAGTGTAACCTCCCTTACTTCTTTACGGATTGCCGCCATTTCATCTGTAAGTATAATTACCCAAGTAAACACATCAGCTTTGGCATTTGCTCCATCCCAGCCCTCTGCTGTTTTATCGGTAGAAAACACTATCTCTCCCCATTTGTTGTAAATAACAAATTGGTAATTTTTATATTTATTCATTCTGTATCCTTTTGGAAGGAAAATATCATTATCACCATCTCGATTTGGGGTAAAGGAATTTGGCAAATAAAGCAAAAGTTCGTAATAAATATTTATGCTATGCGCCATGGAATCCACACAATTATTTTTATCTGCCGCAACCAGCATTACCTCAAAACTTCCTGAGGAAGTAAACTCATGCGTAGGATTTTCCAAAAAACTAAAAGTAGAGTCGTCAAAATCTCAGATACTGAAAGAAGGCATGCAGATTTTACATTTTTAAAAAATGATCTTGACAACCTTATCCAGTTTTATAATTATCGGATAATGGTAACTGTTCCTCTTATGGGTTCTACACCACCTTTCAAAGTAATAACATAAAAATAAGTGCCATCTGGAACAGGATTTCCTTTTTTATTTTTACCATCCCAAGGCGTATCATAGCCAACAGATTCATACATTTTCCTCCCATATCGACCATAAATAGTAACCGTTGATTCAGAATATAAAAAGGAATCGCCCGACTGATCCACATTCCATTTCCAAGTATCATTTGGACCAACTCCATTTGGAGAAAAAACATTTGGAATACAATCAGCTCCTATAGCTGCTATTACAATGGAAGTATCTAACTGACAACCATTTTTATCAAAAAGACTCACATGATAGGTTCCAGGATTTAAATTGTCTTCAATACGATCTAATGTGTCTCCTGTAGACCATAAGAATCTATAATTAGGCGTTCCTCCACTAGGATTGACAATTATTGTTCCATTAAAATCATCCTCACAATCTACAATTGTTACATTAGGATCAAGTATTACTTCAAGAGCACTTATTGTAAATGACTCTGATAAATCACATGCAAAAGGACCTCCCAAAGCAGTAACCGTAACCATATGCGTTCCCTCACACAAACTATCGGCATGAGGAGTAGTTTGTCCATCACTCCATAAATATGTAAAAGGACCCATTCCCCAGCTAGTATCAATTACGGTAGAAGTGCTAGCATCTACTAACTGAATATTAACAAAATTAACATTGACCGAAAGAGTATCTTCACAATTTTTACTATCTGTTACTGTAATTGGGTAATTACCTTCACATAATCCTTGAATAGAATCTCCAGTCATTGAGATACTGGTCCAATTGATTGTAAAAGGAGAATTTGAACCACTCACAGAAACAGAAGACCAAAGCGATAAATAATCATAAAATCCTATTGCGGAAACCGTATTTTGTTGTTGATTAAGCGTGTAAACTCCTGTAGTTGTAAATCCGCAAGAATCCGTAACCAAAACCGTATAACTACCAAACCCTAACCCAGTAAAAGGATTAATAGTTTGTCCTCCAGGACTACATAAGTAAGTATAAGGGGGGAATCCTCCACTTACTGTAACATTTATTTCTCCATCATCATCTGCACAAGATGATGGATCTGTTAGACTTGCATTATCAATATCTAATGTAGAAATGTAGGGATCTAATACAATACCTAAAGAATCCTTTATGCCGCAAGAATCAATAACAATTACCCAATATGTTCCAGCTATAAGACTATTGACAGAAGTTCCTGTTGCACCTGTGCTACACAAATACTGATATGGTAAAGTGCCGCCAGTTACCACAACATCAATAGCTCCATCATTCCCTAAACATGTAGGATTTGTTGAATTAGTGGTCACAACTAATGGATCAGGACTATCAATAAAAACGGTTACGGAATCTTCACAACCAACATCATCCCTTACTAAAATTTGATGATAACCACCCCCTAAAATAGTCTGATTTGTGGTATCTCCATTATCCCACAAAATAGTATAATTTCCACTAGCGGTAACCCCGCCTGAAATGTTAGTGGTAATGGCTGTTAGTTCTCCATAGCAAGAAAGGGATGCCGTGTAATTAGTAAAAAAAATAATTAAGGAATCTATACATTGCCCATTCGAACTTATAGAGAAACACATTATGAGAAATAAGTAAACTATTTTTTTCATCTGAATTTTTAAAATAAAACTTTGCAAATATATCTTTTTTTAAGCAACATAAAAATAGATTTTAAATTGTATCAAAATCGAAAGTGCTTCCATCAGTTGCTAAATAAGTATTTGTAAAAACAGATTTTGTTTCTGCTAATAATTCTTCTAAATCGTTATAGCGAGATGAAAAATGACCAATTACTAATTTTTTTACTTTTGCTTTTTTTGCCATAGTTGCTGCATCAATTGTTGTGGAATGCCCTGTTTGCCTGGCTTTTTCCACTAAATCTTTCATGAAAGTTGCTTCATGGTATAAAAGGGTTACTCCTTTAATTGTTGCAATATTTTCTTCAACTAGTGTCGTATCAGAACAAAAAGCATAGGAATATGGTTGCTTTGCAATAGTGGTTAATTCCTTATTTTTGATAATCTTTCCTTCTTTGCTTTTAAAATCTGCACCATTTTTTATACTTGATAATTGGGCAATAGGAATTTCATATTCTTCAATTTTAGCTTTAATAATATTCTTGGCTTTTTTCTTTTCTTTAAACAGAAAACCACTTGATGGAATACTATGCTTTAAAATCAAATTACTTATTACAATACTTTCGTCTTCAAATAACACTTTTTCCTCATCTGGAGGGATTGGGTGAAAAAACAAAGGAAATTTTAACTCAGTATTAGATGCCTGAAACTGCAAATCAATGATTTCTTTTAGTTGCTGATGAGCATACAGATTAAGTTCTGTTGTTCTGCCTAAAAGATGCATTGTATTAATCAACCCAATCAGTCCAAAATAATGATCGCCATGCAAATGGCTGATAAAAATATGATTGATTTTCTGAGCCTTTATCTTGTTTTTTAGCAATTGAATTTGTGTTCCTTCCCCGCAATCAATTAAAAAAAACCGCTCATCTACATTAAGTAGTTGAGCGGTTGGATTTTTTGTGGGAGTAGGAATTGCTGAATTACACCCTAAAATCGTTAGTTTGAATGACATTATTTTTCAGCAACTATCATGCGTTTAGAAATACTTTCTTTTCCATTATTTATAGTATACATATAAATTCCTGCTGATAAATCATGACTAAATTGATAAGTGTTTACCCCTTTAGTTGCAGCAATTTTATCAGCATAAACGCTTCTTCCAAACATATCAACAACTTCAAATGCTACATTATCAGACTTTGGAGCATTGAATTGAATATTGGTAAATTCAGTAAAAGGATTTGGAGCGTTTTGAAAAAGCACAAAATCATCTTGATGGAAAGTTTCTATTCCTGTTGCCAGATCAATTACAATTTTATAACCATCAATACTTTCATAATTACCTGTAGCAGTATATAAATCAGTTTGTACAGGAACAGTAATACCAAACACTGTAATTGTGCCATTTGTATAGATATTAATTAGTATTTCTATAGGATAAACACCAACAGGATCGTTTGTAGTACCAAAGACATTAGCGCAACCCACTACATCACCTGGGAAACTGCAATTTGCACCAGTATTACAGTCCATTGTTAATCCTGAAGGAAGACCATTAATCTGCACTAATATCATACTATCAACAGGCCAAGTTCCAATATAATATGTATTGCCTAGCGTATCAATAGTAGTTAATGTTGAGTCACCATTTGCAGCCTCAATTAAAGTAGCAGGAGTTTTTATGTCAATAACTGAGTAGTAAGCCACTCCTTGTGTAAGGTGTGGTAAATTTTGAATAGTATCTGGCCAAGTTCCAGAAAT
>CATMIT010000030.1 GCA_950069165.1 uncultured Flavobacteriales bacterium | reverse complement strand
AGCATCAACTAATAAGCTAAATGTAGTGTTGTTGCAAAATAATGTAGAGGGACCTCAAACTGGTGGAGCAACTTATAATCCGGGGCAAATGCTTCCAAATGGTAATTATAACCATCAACATATGTTTAGGCATCTGCTTACAGGACAGTGGGGAGATGATGTTACTTCCACTACTTTAGGATCATTATTTCAACAAACCTACACCTACACTATTCCACAAGATTTAAATGGTGTAGCATACGATTTGTTTAACTTGGAAGTGGCTGTTTTTGTCGCTGAAGGAAATCAAGAAATCTTAAGTGGTAATATGGGAAATATGACACATATCGTTCCGCCAGGAATTAATCTTATTGATTTAGGCGCAACAACTAACATGAGTTTGCCTGCATCTTATTGTGATAATGTAATAACTCCTGAGATAACTGTAATTAATAATAGTGCCATTGCCGTTGATACATTTGAAGTAAGCTATACTCTTAATTCAGGATTCCCAATGAAAATTCCAGTTTATACTCCATTAGCAGCTGGAGCAACAACAACTATTCAATGGCCTAGCGTAACTGTACCATCAGGTACAAATACTATTTCTTATAATGTGGCAACAATGGCATCAACATCATTCATAGATAATATGCCAACTAACAATCTAGCAAGTTCAGGTAGCTTTAACATCCTTTCTCCAACAGCTTTTGCAACTAATCATACAGAGGGCTTTGAAGGATATCCAAATCAAACACCAGCCCCAAATAATGCGATACTTGTTAATCCTCAAGGACATAGGGTTTTTATTATTGACCCTACCTTTTCAGGATCAAATGTTGGTGGTTTTGGTAATACACCCAACTCCTTCAGATGGCAATTCATCCAAATGAGTGGTGGAGATGAAGCGTCCTTACTTTTTGAAAAAATAGATTTTAGTAATAGTACCGGAAATGGCATAACATATTCGTATGCTCATGCATTACAAACTGGATTTGAGAATGATAGACTACAAATTTTGGTATCCACCGATTGTGGAATCACTTGGAATTTAGAATCTCAATTGATAGGGGCTGCTCTTGCTACTACAAATCCACTACAAGCCAACAACTTTTATCCCATAGCTAGTGACTGGGCAACTGACATAGTTGATTTAAGTGCTTATGATGGCAATGCAGATGTGATGATTCAGATAAAAGGCATATGTGCAGGAGGAAATAATTTATATATAGATGATATTGAAATTAATTCTGGCATTGTTGTTTCTCCATCCTGGGATTGTGATGGGTTAGGAACTTGTTCTGATCCAGGAACAGGTCAGGGTCAATATAGCACCTTAAATGCATGTCAACAAGCATGTGTTACAAGTGGTATAACAGAAACTATATCAAAAGGAGATTTTATTCTATTTCCAAATCCAATAACTAATAAAGGAACTTTGCAATTAAATATTGAGAAAACTATGAGTTTAGAAATTGGTATTTATGATGTATTAGGTAAAAAAGTGCAACAAATTGAAAATAATAAGTACCTAAAAGGAATACACAATATCTCTTTTGATACTACAAATTTAGAAAGTGGAACCTACTTTATTAAGTGCCAATCCAATGAAATGGTGAATAATGTAAAATTTGTGGTTTCTCATTAAAACCTATTTGCTTTTAAAAATAAAGAGGGCTACTTTTGTAGCCCTTTTTTTATGTAATTTTGCCCCATGAAAATATTTTTGATAACAATTGGAATGATTGCATTAGCTTTTGCTGGAATTGCCATCAAAATATTAATAAAGAAAAACGGAGAATTCTCTGGTACTTGTGCAAGTAAGAACCCGCTAATAAACAAAGAAGGTGAGCCATGTGAACTTTGTGGGGCAATGCCTGATGAAGATTGTAAATCGGAAGATTAATTTATAATCCTTTTCTGTAAATCAGCAGATATAAAAGTATTCCACTTCCCATTTTTATTGGTGTAGACAAGATAAATTTCAATTTCAGGATGAGATTTTACAAATTGCTTGCTTCTTCTAACTCCCATTACCATAAATGCAGTAGCATAAGCATCCGCCAACATACAATTATCATGAATAACCGTAACGCTTAACAATCTATTTTGAGTAGGAAATCCGGTAAAAGGATTAATGGTATGTGCATATTTCACCCCATCTTTTTCATAAAATTTTCTGTAATTTCCTGATGTTGCTAAGGCCTTATCTTCCAAGTCCAGAATAAACTGAAAACGCTCATTTTTATTTATATTTTCAGAGGGCTTATCGACTCCCACTCTCCAGATATTTCCATCTGCATTTTTACCTTTTGCCAAAAGCTCGCCACCTACTTCAATTAAATAATTGCTATACCCTTTTGCTTGCAGAAATTGTGCTATCACATCCACTGTATATCCTTGTGCAATGGCATTGAAATCCAACCTCATTCCTTTTGGCAAGACCAAGGAATCAGCAATCAAACTGATTTTATCAAACCCAACATAAGGCAAAATTTTTCTGAACTTTGCAGAGTCAATTACCAAGGAATCACCCAATTTATCCTTATAAAATCCCCAAGCATTTACAAGGGGTGAAACTGAACAATCAAAATTCCCTTCACTTTCCAAAAACACCTTCTGAGCACCTTTGAATACAGTATTGAATAGCGTATCTGTTTTCACATCCTCACCCTTATTTAATTTTGAAATAAGTGAGTAGTCCTTATAAATGGAAAGAGAACTATCTATTTCTTTGAAAATACTATCTATCTGAAAATGAAAATCCTTTCCACCATTACCCATGTACTGAATATGATAATAAGCCCCTTGCGCCTCTCCTGAATTTTTAACTAAAATTCTATTATCAGAAGATGAACACGCACATAAAATTAGAAGGAATAAATAGAGAATATTTTTCATAGGAACAAAGATAGAGATAGTTGCTCGTTTTTAGTTGTTAGTTGTTAGAAATTAGTTTGACATAAGAAAAGTCTAAAATCTTAATACTACCTACTAAAATCTGATTTACTATCTTTGAAAAATGAAAATTAAAGCAAATAGTATTTCAGAATATTTGGAAAATATTCCAGATGAACGCAAAGAAGTAATGCAAAAACTAATTACTACAATTAGAAAAAACCTACCAAAAGGATTTGCTGAGCAATTAGGATATGGCATGCCCGCTTGGGTTATTCCTCATTCACTTTACTCTGATGGTTACCATTGTACACCAGAATTACCATTACCTTTTATTAATGTTGCCTCTCAAAAGAATTTTATAGCTCTTTACCACATGGGAGTTTACGCTAATCCTGAGCTTTTAAATTGGTTTGTAAGTGAATACCCAAAATATTGCAAATACAAATTAGATATGGGGAAATCTTGTGTTCGTTTCAAAAAAATGGAAGATATACCTTTTGATTTAATAGGAGAACTTTGCAGTAAAATGAGTCCTAAAGATTGGATTAAATTGTATAAAGAGAAATTACCTCCACATTAATATCAGCTACATCCTGTCCGGCACACCAGCACCCAACAAGCGCATAGCTGTTTTTATCACTTCACCAACTTTAACTGATAAGCCTAATCGGAAATTGATTAACTCATTACTTTCAGCTGTAAGTATAGAAGTGTTTTGATAGTAAGTATTGTACTCCTTCACCAAGTCATAGGCATAGTTAGCCACAAGTGCTGGGCTATAATTAGCTGCCGATTCTTGTATCACAGCAGGGAATTCAGTCAATAATTTTATAATTTCTTGTTCCTTAGCGGTAATAGCTACTGACTTTGGCATTTCCACCTCAGAAGTATGCTTTCTTTTTAAGGATTGAATACGCGCATAAGTATATTGAATAAAAGGCCCAGTATTTCCGTTAAAATCTATGGATTCTTTAGGGTCAAAAAGCATACGCTTTTTAGGATCAACTTTTAGTAGAAAATATTTTAATGCTCCCATACCAACTATTTCATAGAGTGCATTTGCCTCTTTCTCACTAAGTCCCTCTAATTTTCCTAATTCCTTTGCTATACTTTTGGCTGTATCAACCATTTCCTGCATAAAATCATCCGCATCAACCACAGTACCTTCACGTGATTTCATTCTTCCAGAAGGTAAATCTACCATTCCATAGGATAAATGATAACAGTTTTTTGCCCACTCATAGCCTAATTTATCAAGGATTAAAAATAGTACCTTAAAATGATAATCTTGCTCATTGGCAACTGTATAAGCCATATGGGAGAAATAAAAATCCTCATGTCTTTGTATAGCTGTTCCAATATCTTGCGTTATGTAAACAGCTGTGCCATCCGAACGCAAAATAATTTTTTCATCTAATCCTTCAGCTGATAAATCTATCCATACCGACCCATCTTCTTTTTTATAAAACACTCCTTTATCAAGGCCAATTTCTACTACCTTTTTACCTAGCAGATAAGTTTCGCTTTCATAATAGTTCTTATCAAAATCAACCCCCAATCTTTTATAAGTAACAGCAAAGCCAGCAAATACCCATTCATTCATTTTCTCCCACAATGCAATTACAGTTGGCTCTTTTGCCTCCCAACTCCTCAACATATCTTGGGCTTTCTTAAAGATAGGCGCTTCTTTTTCGGCTTGCCCTTTCTCCATTCCATCAGCAACTAAATCAGCAACTTCTTTTTTATAATACTTATCAAACTCCACATAGTATTTCCCCACCAAATGATCTCCTTTTATTCCAGAAGACTCAGGAGTTTCACCATTACCATACTCCTGCCAAGCAATCATTGATTTACAAATATGAATTCCTCTATCATTAATGATTTGTACTTTTTTTACATTTTTACCACTTGCTTTAATAATTTCAGCAACTGAATAGCCCAAAAAATTATTTCGCAAATGCCCTAAGTGAATTGGCTTGTTTGTATTTGGTGATGAATATTCTACTAAATAAGTAGGTGCGGTTTTATCAGCTTTTACTACTCCATAATCATCAGTATTATAAGCGGTAACAAATTGATTGTACCAATACTCTTGCGTAATTTCTAAGTTCAAAAATCCTTTTACCACATTAAAATCAGCAACCTCAGCAACCTTTTCTTTCAGATAGTTTCCTATTTCTTCAGCTGTTTGTTCAGGCCCTTTTTTTGATGCTCTCAATAGTTGGAATACTACCAAAGTAATGTCTCCCTTAAAATCCTTTCTGGTTTTTTGAAATTGAATGCTTTGCTCAGTTGCTGAATACAATTCAGCCAAACACTTTTCTATCTCCTGTTTTAAAATTTCTTCTATCATTACTTTTGTTTTGGTAAAAATATTTCTACCATCATACATCTAGCACTTCCTCCTCCACAGGCCTCAATAGTATCTAAGGAACTATATATAATCGGGCAATGTTTTTCAATGGTTTTAATTTGACTTTCTGATAAACTATTATAAGCTGAATTTGACATCACAATATATGGTTTATCTCCCATTACTTGCAACATATTTCCTGCAAACCTTTGGTTTTGTTCTTCTGTTATTTCAATAATTTCTTTTCCTGTTTCTTTCAAGTTTTCCACTACATTTTCTCTTTCAATAGCATCATCAATGGTATCCAAGCAAATAACTACAAAAGTATCTGCCACACACATCAAAACATTAGTATGATAAATGGCCATACGCTCCCCCTCAACATCTTGGTTAGCCGTAAAACAAACTGGCCTGTAGCCAAGCTCCTCACAGAATTGCATTACCGCAATCTCATCCGTACGGATAGAAATAGCTGCATAACAAATCTTATTTTCTCTGTCCAACACCATACTTCCAGTTCCTTCCAGAAATTTATCATGCTCCTCAAATTCTGTAAAATCCTTTATTTCTTCAATAGAAAAACCATGTTCATCTACTAAAATATCAAAAATATCTTCCCTTCTTTCATCTCTTCTATTTTCCGCACACATAGGGTAAAGCCCTACAATTCCGTTTTCATGAAAAGAAACCCAATTGTTAGGAAATATTGAATCAGGAGTGTCAGGATTTTTAGTATCCTCAACCACCACCACATTCACTCCTGCATTTCTTAATTTATCTACAAATGCATTGAACTCACTTAAGGCATTTTCTTGCGTTTGCTCAGCAGTTAAATTAGCCAATACCTTTTGATAATAATTATTGACAGCCGTTTGCTCATTGTACCTAAAGCCCACTGGCTTTATCATCATTATTGTATTTGTAATCTGTTTCATCTATCTAATATCTATTATCTCAAATCTAACTTCTAATTAACGGCATTGTTGAACATCTTAAAAGCCCTCCCATTTTTGCTATTTCAGCATAAGGAACTTCCTCTACTGTAAATCCTCTTTTCCTTAGCTCTGTATTTAACCTTGTAAATCCTTTTTCTGAAATAATAACGCTTTCTGAAATTGAAAATACATTGCAGTTCATATTGTACATTTCTTCTTTGCTTACTTTAATTATGTTTTCATTACCAAAATAATTCACTAAAAACTCAACATCTGCTGAATGCTTAAAACCATCCTTGTACATAATAGCCATATTTTTTCCTATCGGCTGAAAACAACAGTCCAAGTGCAAGGCATTTTCTCTTGGGTCATCATCCGATTTATTGAGTTCAAAACCTTTTACTTTTTTAGTAGGAAAAGTTTCAGTTAAAAATTCAACTCCTGCTTTGTTGGTTCGGGCAACTGTATATTTTTCAAAATCTTCTTTTTCAGAATACCCAACAAATACATAGTCATTCCATGGCATTACATCACCACCTTCAGCCCTTGCAATCAGTGGCATTTTTATAATATCCTTTTCAGGAATTTGACACAACACATCAGCCACAGCATTAATTTCTTTTTTTCTCTCTTCAATAATATTTGAAATTACCAATTTATCATCAACCACAAAAGTAATATCACGCGTAAAAATCTGATTCAATCCTTTGATATTTTTTGGTCTACATACTTTAATACCATACTTTTCAAAAACAGCAACAAATGCATCCATTTCCCTTCTAATATCTTCTTCAATGGGATAAGTTCCTGCCAATATATGTGCTCTTGATTTAGGGTCAATGCATTTGGAAAGTGTTGCCCCCCCCCCAAAGTCCTTTACTATTCCGACAATTACCATTGTCAAAGAAGCCGTTTCATTATTTATTTTCAGATGAATCATTTCTGTTTGCAAATTTAATTTTTTAATTCTGCTTTTTACCAAAATTCATAATAGGATATTAAGGTATAATTATTAACAATTTATTGCTAATATAATAGTTATATTATCGGTACAATACTACTTAGTATTTGTATTTTTGGATTTCTATGAATGTAAGATTAAAAACATCAAAAACGAAAAGTAGATTCAGATTTTCTAGAATTACTGCCCCTTTCAAAAACGAAAAAAACCATAAAAAGTTAGGGATTATTATTCTGCTACTTACTGCTTATCTACTTATTGCATTTATTTCTTTTTTGTTTAATTGGACAAACGATTTGGATAAAATAAGCGGAACGTGGGCTCAGGTAATCAGCAACTCTAAAATAATAGTGGAGAATAGTCTGGGAAAATTAGGCGCATTGGTTGCACATTGGTTTATTTATCAGGGTTTTGGAATTTCTTCTTTTATCCTTATTGCATTACTAATTATTATTGGACTTAAACTTTTGAAAATACAGACCTTACCATTAGGTAAATCAATCAAACATGGATTGCTGGCAATGATTTGGATATCCATATTTTTAGGGCATTTCTTTAATGCTGATAATTTGATTTTAGGCGGTGGAGTTGGCTATGAAAGCAACATTTGGCTTAACGGCATGATTGGTTCAATTGGAACTAAATTATTGCTTGTTGTCTGTTTAATTGTAATTTGGTTTCCAGCTATAAAAATTAATTTTTCATTTTTGAAAGTCTGGTTAAACAAATTAAAACCTACTACAAGAATAGATACTGAAACAAAAATAGAAGTAGAAGAAGAGGAAAAGAAAGAGGATATCATCAATACACCTCCTGAAATTAAAGTAGTTCAGCCAGAAATAGTTAATGAAGAGAAAGCAAAAAAACCAGAAGAGGAAGCTCAACAGAAATCAGATGATTTGAGTATGGAAGTAACTGAAAGTGAAAAGGAAGAAACCCTATCAGAGAAAGAAATAAAAGATAAACTGAAAGAATTGGGAGATTACGACCCTACTTTGGAACTATCTGAATATAAGATGCCGGGAATTGATTTACTGAAAGATTATGGAGAAAGTGAAATAAAAATAGACAAAGAGGAGTTGGAAGCAAATAAGGTAAGAATTGTGGAAACGCTTGGAAATTATAGCATAGGCATTGACTCTATAAAAGCCACCATTGGGCCCACTATCACTCTTTATGAAATTGTGCCAGAAGCAGGAATTAGAATCTCGAAAATTAAAAACCTGGAAGATGATATAGCCCTTAGCTTGGCAGCAGAAGGAATTAGAATTATAGCCCCAATTCCTGGAAGAGGCACCATTGGTATTGAAGTACCTAATAAAAACAAGAATATAGTTTCCATGTTTGATGTGCTATCCTCTGAAAAGTTTCAGAATAGTAAAATGGAATTACCAATTGCTTTTGGGAAAACCATATCTAACGAAACCTATGTAGTGGATTTAGCAAAAATGCCTCACCTGCTTATGGCAGGTGCAACTGGGCAAGGGAAATCAGTTGGGCTGAATGTAGTCTTGGCATCCTTATTGTATAAAAAGCACCCATCACAAATTAAGTTTGTATTGGTTGATCCAAAGAAAGTAGAACTATCACTTTTTAATAAAATTGAAAGACATTATTTGGCAAAACTCCCTGATTCGGAAGATGCAATAATTACCGATACCAAAAAGGTGGTGAATACCATAAATTCCCTTTGCATTGAGATGGACGAAAGATACGACTTGTGCAAGCAAGCACATTGTAGAAATATTGTGGAATACAATAAAAAGTTTATCGCACGAAAGCTAAATCCAAATGATGGACATAGATTTTTACCATACATAGTTTTGATTATTGATGAGTTTTCTGATTTAATAATGACAGCAGGAAAAGAGATTGAAACCCCTATTGCCCGCCTTGCACAATTGGCTCGTGCCATTGGTATTCATTTGATTGTAGCTACACAAAGACCATCTGTAAATGTAATTACAGGACTTATAAAAGCCAACTTCCCAGCAAGGGTTGCTTTTAGGGTAACTTCATCCACTGATTCCAGAACAATTATGGATAGTAAAGGAGCCGAACAATTAATAGGAATGGGCGATATGCTAATTTCAACTGGCAGTGATTTATCGCGTTTGCAATGCGCTTTTATTGATACTCCTGAAGTAGATGCTATTTGTGATTATATTGGCGCGCAAAGGGCTTACCCTGATGCGTATATGCTTCCAGAATTTGTTGGAGAAGCAGAAACAGCTAATGGCGATATTAATTTAGATGAAAGAGATGCCTTGTTTGATGATGCGGCAAGAGTAGTTGTAAAGCACCAACAGGGCTCCACCTCTATGATACAAAGAAGATTAAAACTGGGATACAACCGAGCAGGAAGAATAATAGATGAACTGGAAGCAGCCGGAATTGTTGGTCCTTTTGAAGGCAGTAAAGCAAGGCAAGTATTGGTTCGTGATGAAATGGCTTTGGAGGAATTACTAAATACATTAAACAATTAAGATGAAAAAGATAATTACTTTATTTTTAAGTATTTGTATAAGCTTAACTAATGCAATAGGGCAAGATAAATTAGCTACTGATATATTAGCAAAATTAAGTGAAACCACAAAAATATACAGTTCTATTAGTATAGAATTTGACCACATTTTCACTAACAAAAGTGCTGGAATAAATGAGAAAAGTAGAGGGAAATTGGATTTGGAAGGTGAAAACTTTAGGATTGATATGCCTCAGCAACTCATAATAAATAACGGCACTACGCATTGGATTTATTTGAAAGAAATGAATGAGGTGCAAATTATGGATTATGACTTGGAAGATGAAGATGCCCTAAGCCCCAACAAACTTTTTACCGTTTATGATGAAGACTATAAAAGCGCTTATGTAGAGGCAAAATCAGTTAATGGAGTGCGAATGCATATCATTGACCTTTTCCCAAAGGAAAGTGGCCCAATTATGAAAATACGATTAACGATAAATGCACTAAAAAGCCAAATAAGTATTTTAGCACTTTACGATAAAAATGGAGGAATTTACACCTACAATATTAAAAGTTTTAAAACCAATCAAGAACTCCCTCCTTTTAACTTTAATACTACCAACTATCCAGATGTTGAGGTAATTGATTTGAGGTAAAAAGACAGAAACCAGTAGACAGTATTCAGTAGATAGACAATAGTCCTTAGAATAATATGTCATAGCAAATTTTGGAAAAAAATGTAGCTACCTTTTAACAAAATCATTATAATTATGAAAAATAAAAGTCAAAAAAATATTTTAATAGTAGTGGCAATTCTATTGTCTATTCCACTTATTGCAATGCAATTCACAGATGAAGTTTCATGGACAATCTTAGATTTTGTAGTAATGGGTATCCTATTGCTAAGCATAGGGTTCATCTGTGAGCTTACTATCAGGAAAGTAAGTAAAATAAAGCACAGGATTGCGATATGCATAACAATTCTTGTAGTATTTCTACTCATTTGGGCAGAACTTGCAGTTGGAATTTTCGGGACACCATTTGCCGGAAGCTGAAAGTAAATCAAAAACTATGCAACTAATGAAGTGGCTATCTCTTTTTAGATTGCTTCATTTTATTCGCAATGACAAAAAGGAAAAGGCAGATCCTTCACATGAGTTCAGGATGACAGTTGTATTTTATTTTGCATCCAAATAACTCTGCAAAATAATTGCAGCACTTACTTTGTCTACTAGCGCTTTATCTCTTCTTTTCATTTTTTTTATACCAGCATCTAAAATACTTTGTTTGGCAATTTTGGAAGTAAATCTTTCGTCAATTCTTTTAATAAAAATTTGAGAATATTTTTTAGATAGTTTTGATACAAATTCTTCCGTTATTGCTGTGCTATCTGTTGGAGTTCCATCTAGGTTTTTCGGCTCGCCCACTACAAAGCAATCTATTTCTTGTTTTTTTAATAAATCATCTAAAAAAATAAAAATATCAGGAGTGTTTACGGTTGTAAGTGCAGATGCAATTATTTGTAAAGAATCGGAAATTGCTATGCCGATTCGCTTTTTACCGTAATCAATTCCAAGGGCTTTTGCCACTATTGTTTTACAATTTGATAAGTAATTGCTTCCGGCAGAACTTCTATAATGTATGTACCGGAAGAATAATCGGAAATATCAAAATACCAATTTTTACTTATACTATTGGCAGATTTAAGCACTTTTCCATTCACATCCAAAATTCTTAAATCATGCTGTTTGGAATCCTTAAAAGTAATGGAAAAAGAGCCCATTGTAGGGTTTGGAAATAATTTTATATCTGCATAATTTTCAACAACTGACAAAGCATTTAAATCAATTGGAGGGAAAACGATATAATCTATCCAAGCACAATCCTGCCCAATAGCCCAACTACCATCTTTTTCATACTCCCATTTGAAAATATTTGGCCCCACTCCTACCGGATAAGTAACCAAAGTCCATGGCATATTGCCTGACCATTGTGACATTTTTGCTCCATTTATTTTGAACTTCAAAAAGTCAAAATCTTCTTCTGAAGAAACAGAAAAGTAAAAGGAAATATCTCCGGCAGCCAAAACATTTACACTTATAAAAAGTTCCGATTCTTCTCCATCAGGCAATCCGTTAAAAGATTGGCTACAAAACACTCCTTCATAGGGTTGAACGCTATCAATAACCCAAGGGAAATTATTATGTGTCCAAGCGTAATTAGTGAAATTTCCTGTTTCATAATCCTCATCAATGATACCAATCACATCTGAGAAAGTAAAATTGTAATTGTAAGTACCGTTTCCAAAATCAAAAGGAAATTGAGCTAAAGTGCCTAAAGGCGTAAGTGCATCAATGCTAATAGTAAATATCGCATTGGTGGACTGGCTAATATTCAAATTATTGATATTGGAAGTAGCAGAGGTAACGCTTACATAAGAGCTTGAACTAGATAAGTTAGCCAACAAATTACTAATATCAGCATGGCCAGAATTCACTACTTCTACAATCAAGTCTACAGTTTCTCCAGCATCTAATTTTCCATTTCCATTTCCTGTTATCGTATCATTAATTGTGAAACTTATATGCCCTAATAGTGGCGCATTTAGCACAACATGGATATTCGAAATCCAAGAATTTCCGCTAGCATCCGTTACATCTAACTGAAACTGTACTTGATGCTGATCAGGAATATTATTATCCACCTCAAAAGTAAATGCATTCGCAATATTTGTAGTTTGATTGGCATTCACTCCAGAAGAAAAATCCAAACTATCTGTAATGCTGATGTATTGATTGTTTGTGCTGAGTTTCACACTCACATTAGTTGCATTTACCGAGCCCAAATTCTGCAAGTCCACATCCAAATGAATCACTTCCCCATAATCTACTAAACCATTATTGTTCCCAAAACTATCATCCACTAAATAATTAGAACAAATCACAAAAGGAGCGTTTGTAGTAATTACAGAAACGGTTCCAAAATACGGCTCTCTGAATTGTTTGGTAACCACCAAATCGGCAGTTCCAATATTGCTTAGAGGTGAAAAACTTAAAGTAATCATTCCGCTTTGTCCCACAATTTGTGCATCTAACAAAACGCCATTCATTGAAAGCGCAACATATGCATGCTGCTCAGTAGTAACGACAAGCGTAGAAGTGCCAACGGCAACAGCAGATAAATGATTAACAGTCATAGCAGAAGGCACTCCAATATATGGCATTACAGAAGGATCGCCCATTAAATGATAAATCTCCCAATAATATTGCTCAGCTCCACCAGCTTGAGTTACTGCTAAATTTCCAGCATGAAGTATTTGTCCTTGTGTTATAAACCAATCAGCTTGTTGCTCACCATTTTCATGCATTATACAATCATAACTCCCTAAACCTGTTTGCTGATATGTTGTAGTGGATGGTGGTGCATTGGGGTTTCCTGACCAAGATGTTGTCCCACTTCCAACACCCCACCAATAATCTTCATCCCAATAAGTATTATTACTTCCACCAATATAACCAACTGCCCCTTTACTATTTGCACGCAAAAGTGCTTCTCCAAAACATTCTGGCACATCAAATTTGTTCGATTGACAACAATTTCCTATCATCAATCCATACTCATTAGCGTTCTGTAATGATGGCACATCAGATGTTGAAAAGCTTGGATCAGACCAACCGGAAGAACCGCAATGAGCTGTATAATTCGCAAAGCCAACTCCACCACTCACATCTGCAATTATTGCAGCAGAAGCCCCTGGCATATCTGAAGTAATAGGGCTTCCTGAACCATACAAATAAGTGTAAGAAGTCAAGCTATGAGCGGCATTGAAATAATTATCGGTTCCATAATTTATTTGCCCATTTCCATAAGTTGGTGCCATAGATGCGTCTACCCCCGCAACCATCAATACCTCATCCAGATAAGAAGGATCTGGCATGGTATATTGTTCGTATTCTAAAGTTTTAAGTATTTGTGGCGTTAACTGTTCTGGAATAGTGGCTGAAAATCTACCATAATACATTTCAGGGTAAAAATCACCTCCACCATCAAATTCACAATAGTACATATCCGCTAAATGAGAGCCAGCATTTCCATTAAAAGAAGGTACTTGGGCTTCATCGCCAACAAGAAGCAAATAAGTTGGAGCAGGATTATTTACAGTAGCATTATCATACATATTTTTAATATAAGCTTTTATGGAAGTTGTTGTATTTCCAACTACCGGATCATCTGTATAGCCCTCAATTACTTCAAATCCTTTCTTGATTTTCCACTCTACAAATGGTTGTAAAATGGATTGAAACATAGGATCGGCAATAATCACATATTTTATTGGGTAAGTTGTAATTAGATCCTTTGTAGGAATCGGCAAGTAATTCGCAAATCGCTTAAACTGATGTTCAAAATTTGGATTAAAATATTGCTTTCTTATTGCTAAATCCATTTCGTAATCTGCATTTTTAAAAATTACTTTAACTTCTATCTTAGTGATGATTTTAAGCTCATTTGTAACAGGGTTGTAGCTAAATGGAGAAATGCTTAATCGTCCCATCTCTCTACCACGCATTTTACCCAAAACTTCCGTTTTTACAATAGGGTTTTCATTAAATGCATTGATTTGATAAAAATCTCTATCAAAAACAAAAGGCACATCTTCTGCATTCTCACTTTTTGAAATAGAGGGTTGATTAGGAAAAATAGGTAAATAAATTCCATAATCATTCAGAGAAATAATTTGCTCTTGAATATTTATAATTTTTACAACTACCTCCCCTCCATAAGGAATACTAAAAAGTTTCTTTAAAACAGGAAGTTCCGGCTTTCCAAAATTATTTTCAGCAGAATATCCTTTTACAATTATTTTCACAAAATCACCTTCTTTTGTTTTAATAACCTTAGTTGTAAAGTTAGCAAAACTACTTACAAAAGAAAATTCTTCTGTTGAATTATCTGTAATTTCAAATTGATTGTACGAATCTGTAAGTCGAATCTCTTTTGAAAAAGAAGAAAAAATAAAGCAAATCAGACAAAGAATGATAGTAATTTTTTTCATAACAATATTATTTATGCGCAAATTTAAGAAAATTGAATATACAAATTCAATTCTCATTACAATATCTCAGTTATTCAAAAAAATTGAAACTTTATTAATTTATAGTCGTATAAGTTG
>CATMIT010000029.1 GCA_950069165.1 uncultured Flavobacteriales bacterium | reverse complement strand
TGGTTGTATCATTTGGCGTTACAATTATCGTGCCTGTAGTTGAATTAAAAGATGGTGAAGTTATTGGACCAGTTCCATCATCATAAACTACAATAAATGGAGCTGTTCCTGATGTTAAAGTAAAATCAATTCCAATACTCATTCCTAGTGGTATTGTAGTGGTCCCACTTATTGTTACCACAGGTTGCGGATTTACAACTACTGTTACAGTAGATTGAGCATCAAGACACGGAAGAGTCCCTAAAACAGTATAAGTATAAATAAATGTTCCACTTCCTGAAATACTTGGGTTAAACATATTTGGTACAGGAATATTATTCACGTCTGTCCAGATACCTCCCACATCTGGGCTACCAGCCAGATAATTAAATAAATTAAATACAGGATCATTTTCACATACTGTATTGCTTCCATTTAATCCAGCATCAACCAGTGGATTTACAATTACCGTAACATCAGCAGCAGCTGAACATGTTGTAGACAAACTAACTGTATAGGTTAGAGTGTATGTTCCGGTACCATAAGTTGAAGGATTAAACATATTTGAAACTGTATTTCCGCTTTCCGTCCAACTTCCGCCCACATCAGGAGTTCCGTTTAGTTGCGGGAACAAATCAAAAGTAGAAGAATTTTCACAAATATTAATATTATTATTAGCACCAGCATTCAGAGCCGGAGGTTCTGCAACAATAATTGTATCTTGCCTAACACATCCCCCTGGAATATTTTGCGAATTATCGTCTATTTCTGTCACAACAATAATGAAGGTGTCAGCTGGAAGAAATGGAAAGATAGCTGAATCATAAGGGAAAGGAGTAGCTACAGGCCCACAACAATTTGTTTGAGTAGCCATAAGAATATTGGGGCAAGAAAGTTCAAATCTAAAATTAGAAAACAAAGTTCCATTTGAAGCATAAATTATAATTTCCCCATCAGTTCCTCCATAACAAGATACAGGCACACTATCTAATTGTAAGGTACATTGAGAAAAAGCCGACACAGAAATAAGAAATACAACAAAAAATAGTAGCCGTTTTACCATCCTAATCTTTTGCTTTATAAAGTTAACCGACAAACATACAAAAACTTTACTGATTTTTGGTTTTTTATCTTCTCTAAAAAGTTACTTTTGAATTCACTTTTTTTGACAAATGACAAACTATTTAGAGCAACTGAACCAATCGCAACTCTCTGCCGTAAAGCACGTGGACGGACCCTTAATGGTGATTGCAGGGCCGGGTTCGGGCAAAACAAGAGTACTCACTTATCGCATTGCACATTTGATAAAATCAGGAACGGATGCCTTTAATATTTTGGCGCTTACCTTCACCAATAAGGCAGCAAAAGAGATGCGAAACAGGATAGAAACCATTGTAGAAAGCTCAGAAGCCCGCAATTTGTGGATGGGTACTTTCCATGGAGTATTTTCCAGAATGTTACGCATTGAAGCAGAAAAAATAAACTATACTTCCAATTTTACCATTTACGATACGACCGACTCTAAAAGCTTGATAAAAAGTATTATTAAAGAAATGGGGCTAGACAAAGATATTTACAAAGTTGGACTTATTCAAAATAGAATCTCAGGACTTAAAAATAATTTTATTACTCCAAAGGATTATGAAAATTCGCCAGAATTGGTGCAAACTGACACCATTGCAAAACGAACTGCTTTCGGCAATATTTACCAAAAATATAACCAAAGATGTTTCAAGTCGGGCGCTATGGATTTTGATGATTTGCTTTTGAACACTTACCATTTACTCAATGAATTTCCGGATATTTTGTACAAATACCAAAACAAATTCCAATACATTTTGGTGGATGAATACCAAGACACTAACCATGTTCAGTACCTCATTATTAAAAAATTGGCAGCCCTAAATGAAAACATTTGTGTAGTGGGAGATGATGCCCAAAGCATCTACTCCTTTAGGGGGGCAAACATCCAGAATATCCTCAACTTTAAAGTGGATTATCCCGATTTTAAAACTTTCAAATTGGAGCAGAATTACCGTTCTACTTCAAATATTGTAAACTTGGCCAATAGTTTAATCACCCACAACAAAAAGCAAATATCGAAAGAGGTATGGACCAAAAACAGCCAAGGCGAAAAAACTATTGTTTGCAAAACACTCAACGACAATGAGGAGGGGCGAATTGTTGCCAATACCATAGACGAACTGCATTTCAAGGAAAATGCAAATTGGAAAGATTTTTCCGTTTTGTATAGAACCAATGCCCAAAGCAGGGCTTTGGAAGAATCGCTCAGAAAGAAAAATATTCCTTACAAAATTTATGGCGGATTGTCTTTTTATGCACGAAAAGAAGTGAAAGATGTTTTGGCCTATTTCAGGATGTGCATTAACCCAAAAGATGAAGAAGCCCTCAAGAGAATCATTAATTATCCTACAAGAGGAATTGGCGTTACCACTTTGCAAAAACTCATTATTGCAGCAAATAACAGTGGGGTTAGTATTTGGGAAGTAATATTAAATTTAGAAAAATATGAAGTAAAAATTAACAAAGGAACAGCAGAAAAACTTTCACAATTCGCCACTTTAATAAACAGCTATATGTTGCAAAAAGATGGTTTGGATGCCTACACTTTGGCCGAACAAATTGCTAAAACTTCTGGGGTGTTTTATGATTTGTATTCCGATAAAACGGTGGAGGGAGTAAGTAGATTTGAAAATTTACAAGAGCTTTTAAACGGCATAAAAGATTTTAGCGAAAAGGCAGAAGAGGAGAATAATACTTTGGAATTTTTCATGCAAGATGTTGCCTTGCTGACAGATGCCGACAATGAAAAAGAGGACGACTATAATAAAGTGACACTTATGACCATTCATGCAGCAAAGGGCTTGGAATTTCCTTTTGTGTTTGTGGTAGGCTTGGAGGAAAATCTTTTCCCTTCTATTATGGCAATGGATGGCAGAGAAGGGTTGGAAGAAGAAAGGCGACTTTTTTATGTGGCTATTACAAGGGCAGAAAAAAGATTGTTTTTATCTTATGCTTTAAGCCGATTCAAATGGGGACAATACACTGATTGTAAACCAAGCAGATTTTTGGAAGAATTAAATAAGACATTTACAAAGCAGAGCGAAATTGCTTTAACCCAAAAAAAGAAAAACCGTAATCCCTATCAAATTTTTGCCAAAACAAAAACACAAAAAAAGAAATCCAACTTCATCCCCAAGAACTTAAAAAGAGTATGTGCTACCAATGCAACTGTAACCCCTACTAAAACTGAGCATCTGCAAGTAGGGCTAAAAGTGAAACACAGCCGATTTGGTAGTGGGAAAATACTCAAAATTGAAGGGGAAGACGCCAACAAAAAAGCAATTATTTTCTTTGAAGCAGTAGGACAAAAAATGCTTCTTCTGAAATTTGCCAAACTCGAGATTGAAAAATAGTTTATCAGCTAATTTTTGAAAAACTATACTAACCCAAAATCTGCCTTGCCCTGTTTCTATCAATAAAGAGTTGCTCTTTAAGGCAAGCTAAATCTTCAAATTTTCGTTCATTTCTTATTCGTTTTACAAATCTTATTTCTATTATCTGTCCGTAAATATCTTTACTGAAATTAAAAATATTTACTTCCAAGCTTTTAGAATTATCTCCAACAGTTGGCTTTTGACCAATATTCATCATTCCTTTATACCCCTTGCCTTCCGTGAAAATTTTTACAGCATAAACCCCATCAGCAGGATATATTTTCCATTTATTTTCCACTTCAATATTAGCAGTGGGGAAACCAATTGTTTTACCAACTGAATTTCCCTTTATTACTTTTCCGCTTAGCAAAAACGAATAGCCTAGATATTGCTTTACTTTTACCATCTTTCCTTTTTCTATCAACTGCCGAATTTTAGTAGAACTAACCGCTACATCTTCAAAAAGCTGAGGGTCAATCTTTTCTATTTTGAAATCGTATAATTCTGCTAATGTGGTTAGCTCTTCAATGGATCCTTCTCGGTTTCTACCAAAATGATGATCATGGCCAATAACCAAAGTATGCACTTTTAGCTTTTCAACCAAAATATCTCGTACAAAATTAGCTGGTTTTATCCTAGAAAACTTTTTTGTAAACTCATGCACTACCAAATTATCAAGCCCTCTTTTATCAAATAATAATATTTTTTCATCAAGCGTATTTATCAACCTCATGTCTTGATCATCCTTATGTAACACATGTCTTGGATGTGGAAAAAAAGTAAGTAAGGTGCTTTCTCCTTTTATTTTTTTGGCTATTTCATTTAGTCGGTTTAGTATAACTTGATGACCTAAATGCACGCCATCAAAAGTTCCGATTGTAATTACTGTATTTATTTCTGAGGGGAAATTCTCAATTGACCGATATACTTTCACTTATTTTTGTGTTTTTTTATGTTGAAAAAGTGTTCAAAATTAACAATTAATTTATTCTTACTTTATTGATGTCAAAACAAATTAAAAATAATAAATTTGCAGCCGAAAAAATCGATTTAAAAAAGAGCAATTAATAACAAAATTCAAAAAAAGACATGTCAGAAAATACAGGAAAAGTTTCACAAATTATCGGCCCAGTAGTTGATGTAACCTTTGAAAATAACGAGCAAGGTTTGCCAGACATTTACGATTCATTAGTAATCAAAAAAGAAAATGGAGAAGAATTAATTCTGGAATGCCAACAGCATATTGGAGAAGATACTGTTCGAACCATCTCTATGGACTCGACTGATGGATTAAGTAGAGGCACCATAGTCAAGGCAACTGGTTCCCCTATAAAAATGCCTGTTGGCGAAAATATTAAAGGGCGATTGTTTAATGTGATTGGGGATGCGATTGATGGCATGGAAAATTTGGATAAATCCAATGGACTTCCTATACACAGAGAAGCACCAAGATTTGAAGATTTATCAACTGCAACTGAAGTGTTATTTACCGGAATTAAAGTAATTGACCTTATTGAGCCTTACGCAAAAGGCGGAAAGATTGGTTTGTTTGGTGGTGCTGGTGTTGGTAAAACAGTAATGATTATGGAACTGATTAATAATATCGCAAAATCATATTCTGGCCTTTCTGTTTTTGCAGGAGTTGGAGAAAGAACTCGTGAGGGAAATGACTTATTAAGAGAAATGATTGAGTCAAATGTTATAAAATATGGAGAAAAGTTTATCCACTCAATGGAAGAGGGAAAATGGAACCTAAATGATATTGATAGAAAATTATTAGAAAAATCTCAGGCTACCCTAGTGTTTGGTCAAATGAACGAACCACCTGGGGCAAGAGCAAGAGTTGCGCTTTCTGGACTAACCATTGCAGAATATTTTAGAGATAGAGAGGATAATGCAGGTGGAAATGATATTCTTTTCTTTATGGATAATATTTTCCGTTTTACACAAGCTGGCTCTGAGGTATCTGCACTACTTGGAAGAATGCCGTCAGCAGTGGGCTACCAACCAACATTAGCCACTGAGATGGGAGCCATGCAAGAGAGAATTGCTTCTACCAAAAAAGGTTCTATTACATCCGTGCAAGCGGTATATGTTCCAGCTGATGATTTAACGGACCCTGCACCTGCAACAACTTTTTCCCACTTGGATGCAACTACAGTACTTTCAAGAAAAATTTCTGAGATTGGTATTTATCCAGCTGTTGATCCATTGGATTCTACTTCAAGAATTCTCACTCCTGATATAGTTGGAAACGAACATTATGATTGTGCGCAAAAAGTAAAAGAAATACTTCAAAAGTATAAAGAGCTACAAGATATTATTGCAATATTAGGTATTGATGAACTTTCTGATGAAGATAAGTTAGCTGTACACCGAGCAAGAAGAATACAAAGATTCCTTTCTCAACCAATGCATGTTGCCGAGCAATTTACAGGATTAAAAGGAACTTTAGTTGACATCCAAGATACTATTAAAGGATTCAATATGATTTTAAATGGGGAAGTTGATAAATATCCAGAAGCTGCATTTAACATGGTTGGAACAATTGAGGAAGCAATTGAAAAAGGAGAGAAATTAATTGCTGATGCAAAATAATTGCGCCATGATATTAGAAATAATAACACCAGAAAAAAAAGCATTTGAAGGAGAGGTTACTTCTGTAAAATTCCCAGGAATTTCTGGGGGTTTTGAAATATTAAACAATCATGCTCCAATTATATCCGCACTTGGAAAAGGGGATATCAGAGTGATTACTGCAGATAAAAAAACTGAAAACTTTGCAATTAATGGAGGTGTAATTGAAATGCAAAACAATAAGATTATTGTTTTAGCAGAGTAACATTACTGAAAATAAATGGAATAAAGAGGGCTTATTTAGTCCTCTTTTTTTATGTTTGAAATATGAAAAATTGGTTATTTGTTTTTTTATTATTTCAGATTAGTTGTCTAAATAGAAGTGCTCAAGAAGATTTTCAATTACAAAAAGGGGATTTTCTTTTTCAGGATTTAGACTCTTCTCCCCTTTGTGATGCGATTGAATTGGTCACGCCAGGGTATAAAGGAGCAAGCTTCTCTCATATTGGAATGGTTGTCGAATTGGGGGATCCTTATTGTATTAACCCAGATTACAACTATAATGATCATGTCAGAATATTGGAAGCATTCCCCATGAGAGTCAGGACAATTAGAGTTGATAGTTTTCTAAATCGTTCTTTAGATAATAATGGTAATCCGAAAGTAATAGTTGGAAGATTAAAAGTCAAATATACTCATACAATATTTAAAGCTATTGAATTTGCCAATAAGCAACTTGGAAAGCCTTATGATGAGGAATTTTTAATGAAAAATAAAAAATACTACTGTTCAGAATTAATTTATGAATCGTTCGAAAGCGATAATATATTTGAGTTACAGCCAATGACTTTCTTACATCCTGAAACAAAAGATACTTTAAAAGTCTGGAAAAAATATTACTCAGATTTAGGAGTTAAAATCCCACAAAATAAATTAGGAATTAATCCGGGAATTATGTCTCTTTCCGATAAAATTGAAGTAGTTCATATATATGGAATTCCTGAGAATTTTACAGAATAGTATTTGATGCTAAAAAATTAATTTTATTAGCAATAATACAATAGCAGTAAAACCACTACTAACAATAACAACCCCTTCCCAATAGGGAGTTCTTAATCCCCATAATTTCCACATTTTATCACTAGTGTTTTTTTGATAATAATTACAAGAATACTTATAAACTATATATAAATTTATTAGGAAGATTAATATGGCGGCTAGAAAGATTGGCTTCATTTATACTCGTTTTCTTCAAATATACGATAATAATCTGAATAATTATAAATCTCTATTTCTAGAATCAATTATTAATGTTACTGGCCCATCATTTGTTAGGGAAACTTTCATGTCAGCACCAAATTCTCCACTTTTTACTTCCTTGCAAATTGCAATAGATAAGTCCTCTTTAAAACTTTCATAAAGTGGAATGGCTTGCTTGGGTCGTGCGGCTTTTATGTAGGATGGCCTGTTCCCTTTTTTAGTTTTTGCATGTAAAGTAAATTGACTCACCACAATTATTTCTCCATCAATTTCAGTGATTGATTTATTCATCACGCCTTGCTTATCTGCAAAAATTCTAAGGGCTGAAATTTTATTTGCAAGCCATAAAGCGTCTTCTTTAGTGTCCTTTATTTCAATACCTAAAAGAACTAATAAGCCCTGTTGAATGTCAGCTACTTTTTGCTCCTTAATAATTACGGAAGCCTCACTTACTCTTTGGATGATTGCACGCATAAATTAATAATTATTTGTTCTAAAACTCTCCTCTTCCTCTCCAAGCATATTAATATAATTATTATACCTACTTTCAGCAATCTCTCCATTTGCTAATGCTGATTTTATCGCACAATCTGGCTCATTCAAGTGAATGCAATTATGAAATTTACATTTCTTTTTTCTCAACAAAAACTCGCGAAAATAATCTCCTAGTTCTTGCTTTTTTATATCCGCCAAACCAAAACCCCTTATGCCTGGAGTGTCAATTATCGCTCCTCCAAAAGGCAAATCATGAAGATGAGAAAATGTAGTGGTGTGCTTGCCTTGTTTGTGTGAATCCGAAATCTCTTTAGTTGCCAAATTAAGTTTAGGATGCAACTTATTAATAAGGGTGGATTTCCCAACTCCTGAATGACCAGAAATTACATTTGTCTTGTCTTTCATGGCGGTTATTACCTTCCCTAAATCATCATGCAAAACAGAAATAGCAATACATTCATAGCCAATTTGCTCGTAGATTTTACGCATTTGTTTTTGTTTTTGCATCATCTGCTTATCATAAATATCAAGCTTATTAAAAATAATAATTACATCAATACCGTAAGATTGAGCAGCTGCCAAAAACCTATCTATAAATCCGGTAGTAGTAATTGGACTTTGGATAGTAACCATCAAAATTGCCTGATCGATATTTGCCGCAATAATGTGTGTTTGTTTGGAAAGGTTTACTGATTTTCTGAGAATATAATTCTTCCTTTCGTGAAGTTTTACAATCATCCAAAGTTCAGATTCTTGCTCCACCTCCACTTTATCGCCAACTACAATTGGGTTAGTGCTTTTTATCCCTTGTATTCTGAATCTTCCTTTCAATCGGCATTGCACAATTTCGCCATCATCCGTTTTTACGGTATAGCGTTTACCTGTAGTTTTGATTACTGTTCCATTCATTGGTACAAAAATACGATTATAAATTACTTATATTTACCAAAAATTAATTATGAGACAACTGCTCATTCTTTTTTGCACTATTCCATTTTTAGGAATTGCGCAAAACACAGTTTGTTTTACCATTGACCCTAACCCAAATCCAAACGATCCTGCACTTGGAGGTTTTGGGAAATATGTGGATGTTTTAGGCACACTTCCTATATATGCAGAAAGCAGTATTCCAAATGCAAAAGTTTTGCATGCAGCAGCCATTGCTGCAGAACTTTTGGACAATGATGAAGATGGTATTGTGGATGATCAAAACTTAAAAAATGCACTAATTACTAATAATACCATTATGCCACTTTTTGCTTATGAGGGTTCTCCGGTGGAAAATACTTTTTACAACAATTTTCAGGATTGCGGAGGAGCGGTTTTGTACAAGAATGAGATTGACCCAAACAACCCGACCCTGTGGGGTTATGATGCCAGTTTGGAAGAAATTTTGCACACCATAAATGCTTGCGGACATTTGGATATTTATTCTATTACTTTTGATTTACAGCCTAACTCTTCATTAATGAGTAATGCCATGGATATTGCAAGAGGCGGACAATTCCTTGCTATTCCAAATCCTTATCCAAGTAGCGCTTGGTACACTTATGACGACCAAACTTGCGATTATGAGTGCATGGCAATGGAATATATGTATTGGTGTATTGCCTCAAATATGGGTGCGCTTTCTACTGTTTGCAGTGGTATTGCTGATGAGTGGGATTTGTGCACTCCTGCCCTTTTTCAAAATACTGATACAAGCATGTATTCAATTGTTACTAACCCTCAATACAAATTACCACAATTATTACCAGATGGAAATTATTGTCCAAATACTACTTCAATTTCTGAAATAAATACAAATAGAAAAGTAATACGAGTTACAAATCTACTTGGAAGGAAAATACAAAAAGCAACTGAAAATCAACTTCTCTTTTACATCTATGATGATGGAACAGTAGAGAAAAGAATAACAATAGAATGAAAAAACTACTACTCATATTACTTTGCTTGCCAATGATTGGATTTGGACAGACGCCCGTTTCAGGAGCTTTCAAGGTAATTACTGGTATTTTTAATCAGGGTGTTCAATATCCTATATCAGATTTGGCAACTGCTGTTGAAGAATATTATAATTCGGATGTTGCACTTAATGTATCTACTAAACCTTTCAAAGATTTAAACAATATATCTGTAATATCCAAGAACTTTAAAGAGTTTACACTAACATTAAGAACTATATCAGGTATTGTAGTATGGCAAACCGAGAAGATAAATGCAGAAACAACACTACCAAAAGATTCATTAAAGTCTGGAATTTATATTCTTGAGCTAAAAAACGAAAAACAGAAGCAGCTTGAAAGAATTAATATACAATGAAAAAACTACTACTTATATTACTTTTCTTGCCTTTATGTATTAATGCACAAACTATAAAAAAAGTACTACTTATTGGTATTGATGGCTGCAGAGCAGATGCACTTGAATTGGCAAATACACCAACAATTGATAATCTAATAGTAAATGGTGTATATAGCCCAGATGCATTAAATGATGATATCACTATAAGTGGACCAGGTTGGTCGGCAATATTATGTGGGGTATGGTCCCATAAGCATTTGTCGGTAGATAATAGTTTTGTTGGTACAGATTATACCAATTACCCTCCTCTTTTCAAACGTATTGAGGATTTTGATGCTAACTTACATACAGTTTCTATTTGTAATTGGGATCCTATAAATGATTATATTGTTCAGAATTATGCCGATTACAAACTCAATGTTTCGTCAGATGCAGATGTAAGCTTAGAAGCTTGTAATTATCTCTCTGCAAACAATCCGGATATGATGTTTCTTCATTTTGATGATGTGGATCATGAAGGTCATTCTTATGGGTTTTCGCCAATTGTGAGTCAATATATTACAGCAATTGAAGGGGTAGATGCTTTTCTTGCTCCTATAATGCAATCTATTTCCCAACGCCCAAATTATGCCAATGAAGATTGGCTTGTGCTTATTACAAGTGATCATGGTGGTGTTGGTACTTCTCATGGAGGTACAAGTATTGAACATCAGAATGTGGTAGTAATAGCAAGTGGCAATTCTATTACTCAAAATATTATCCGAAAAGATAGTAGTTTGATTTTTGATAGTGTTTACAATTGCTTAGCCGATACAACTGAATTGCAATTTGATGGAGTTGATGATTATGTACAAGTACCTTCAAATCCTACATATAATTTTGGGACTAATCAGGATTTTACAATTGAGTGCAGAGTGCGTACAAATACCACAGGAGATGTGGCTATTATTGGAAATAAAGACTGGTTTTCAGGGAATAATGCTGGTTTTGTTTTTTCATTTAAATACCCATCAGGACCCGAATGGAAAGTTAATATTGGTGATGGAGCAAATCGTGCCGACATCAATACTGGTGGATTAATAGCGGATAACCAGTGGCACACCCTTAGTGTTAGTTTTGATAGGGACGGATATATGAAAATGTATGAAGATGGCATCCTTTTAGATTCTGCTGATATTTCATCAGTTGGAAATATTACAACTAATGCTGGTCTGTTTTTTGGGATGGATATTAATCAAAGTTATGCCTACAATGGGTCCATAGCAGAAGTAAGGGTTTGGAACACTTTGATAAATAATCAAAATATTCAATCTTGGCATTGCAGTCATTTAGATATCAATCATCCTGATTATAATAATCTTATTGGATATTGGAAATTAAATGAAGGCACCGGTACTATAGCTATGGATTATTGGGGAGGATTTGGGATACCAAATGGAACGATTAATAATTCTACATGGTATTCACCTGATTCTACATGGATTTACGATTACACAAATACACCAAGAATTGCAGATGTCCCTGTTACGGCACTTACACATTTATGTGTTCCGATAGATAATAATTGGCAATTGGATGGTATAAGTTTAATCCCCAATTGCACAAGTACAATGTTAGAGGAAATTGATGGTGAACCTAAAGGTCTTATTAAAATCACAGATGTATTGGGAAGAACTACAAAAACTACAAACAACACCACACTTTTTTATCTGTATGATAATGGAAGTGTAGAAAAGAAGATAATTATTGAGTAAAATTTTATTTTAAGATCTGATTAAATAATAAATCATTAAACTTTTCTTCCTGTTCCATATGTGGTAGATGGCCACATTCTTCAAGAATATAGTTTTTCATATTTGGTAATAATAATTTAATTCTTTCTTCTACCACTTTAAAAGGAACAACAGAATCATCTGCCCCCCAAATAGCAGAAGTTTTAATGTTTGATTTTCTTATTTTTATATGTATTAAATCTAAGGAAACCCTATTTCTAGCAGTTGAAAGTAATGCTTTTGCAAAACCTTTATATTTTAATAACTCTTCATACTTTGCATCCCAACCTTCAAATTGTGTAGAATCATAAAAATCTTCCAATTGACCTTTTGCAAGACTAGGAAATTTTTCTAAAATAAAATATTCTATCTCTTCATCCGTTACTATTTTTCTATCATCAAGATTTGTTAACTCCTTAAATCCAGAAGAAGAAACATAAATAATTTCCTTAATCTTTTGTGGAATATTATTTGCAATTTGAGATGCCACTCCTCCTCCATTAGATAGACCAATCAAAATAACATTATCTCTAATTTGCAAAGAATCCATTAGTTCTATAACTTGATTAGCAAATAAATTATTATTATAAATAGCATCTGGATTATCAGAATTTCCTCTTCCAAATAAATCCATCCTTAAAACATTATACTCTCTATTTATAGCCTCTTTATAAGTTACATCCCAAATATAAGATGGTACTGAAAAACCATGTACCAATACAATAGTTTGCTTTTTCCTATTATCCAAATATTCATAATAGGTAAACCCATTACTCACTTCCATAAAATTTCCTGACTTTACAGAACTTCTAAACGCCTGATTTTTTTCAATATATTCGTATTGTTTCTTATCAGAATGGCAAGAACATAAAATAAAAATTAGCATGTAAATAATTATTCGCATAGGATGGCATGTTAGTTAAACACAAACATACTAAAAAATGTTATCTCGAATAAAGTAAGTTCTCTACAAATTCTAAAAGGAAAAGAAGATAATTTTAATTTTCATATTGCTACATTAATACATTATTCTACATTTGCCCCATGTCAATAAGTATCAATAAAGTCAATAAATTTTACGGAAAGCAACAAGTGCTTACTGATATTTCCTTTTCCTTAAAAAAAGGAGAAGTGGTTGGTTTTTTAGGCCCAAATGGAGCTGGTAAATCTACCCTTATGAAAATCATCTGTTGCTATTTACAGCAAGATAGTGGCAAAGTGCAAGTCTGTGATTTGGACACACAGGAAAACGACCTTTTGGTAAAAGCCAAAATTGGCTATCTACCTGAAAACAACCCCCTTTATACGGATATGTATGTAAAAGAATACCTTTCCTTTGTTGGGGGAATTTACAAGATTAACAATCTTAAAAATCGTATTTCTGAAATTATTGAGCAAACAGGACTGAGCACTGAACAAAGCAAGAAAATTGAGGAACTTTCCAAAGGATTTAAGCAAAGAGTGGGTTTGGCAGCAGCCCTTATTCATAATCCTGAAATTTTAATTTTAGACGAGCCTACCACAGGACTAGATCCTAATCAATTAATAGAAATCCGTAACCTAATAAAAGAAGTAGGAAAAGACAAAACCGTTTTACTTTCCACACACATTATGCAAGAAGTAGATAAAATGTGTAACAGAATCATCATTATCAGTAAAGGAAAGATTGTAGATGACAAACAAATTGCTGACTTACAAAAAGAAGGTTTAGATTTGGAAAATCATTTCAGAAACCTAACTACTTAAACCAAACTACCGACTATTTTTTGTACATTATCTGACTTTCCCATGGTATAGAAATGCAAACAAGGTACACCAAAGTCTATCAATTCTTTACACTGCTGAATTGCCCACTCCACTCCTACTTGCCGAACGGCATCATTATTTTTACACTTAATAAGCTGTTCTACCAACTGTTCTGGTAAGTTCAAATAAAATCGTTGTGGCAAAAGTGTAAGCTGATTTTTTGTAGCAATTGGTTTTAATCCAGGAATTATTGGAACATTAATGTCATTCTTTCTGCACCTTTCTACAAAATCAAAATATTTTTGGTTGTCAAAAAACATCTGTGTAACAATGTAATCGGCACCTGCCTCAACTTTCTTTTTCAAGAAATGAATATCTGAACGCATATTGGGTGCTTCAAAATGTTTTTCTGGATAACCAGCCACCCCAATACAAAAATCAGTAGGTGCAGAATTTATAAGTTCCTCATCCAAATAAACTCCATTATTCAAATTATCCACTTGTGCTAACAATTCAGAAGCATAACTATGACCATTAATTTCTGGTGAGAAATAAGTTTCTGATTTAATAGGATCGCCCCTAATGACTAATACATTTCCAACCCCTAAAAAATCCAAATCAATCAATGCGTTTTCTGTTTCTTCTTGATTAAAGCCACCACAAATAATATGAGGAACAGTATCTACTTGGTATTTGTTCATTATTGCGGCACAAATGCCAACTGTTCCAGGTCTTTTCCTTACTGCATGTCTTTCAAGCAATCCATTTTCTCTTTTTTTATAAACTACTTCTTCCCTATGATAAGTTACATCAATAAAAGGAGGATTGAACTCCATTAAAGGATCCAAAGAATCATAGATAGATTGTATGCTTGTCCCTTTAAGGGGCGGCAAAATCTCAAAAGAGAATAGGGTTTGTTTTGCTTGTTTTAAGTGTTCTGTTACTTTCATAGTTTCATTTTATATGTTTGATCGGAGCCATTTCTCCGCCTCTTTAGTTGTTATATTTTTTCGTTTTGCATAATCTACTATTTGGTCATCTTGCACTTTTCCAACACTAAAATATTTTGCTTCAGGATGAGCAAAATAGTAACCACTTACAGTAGCATTTGGGCTCATAGCCATGCTTTCCGTAAGGCTTACCCCTATACTATTTTCAGCATCTAACAATTCAAAAATGGTTAGTTTTTCAGTATGATCAGGACATGCGGTATACCCTGGTGCAGGGCGAATTCCTTTATACTCTTCCTTGATTAAATCCTCATTCTTAAAATCCTCATCAGCAGCATAACCCCAAATTTCTTTTCTGATTTTTTTATGCATATATTCGGTCAGGGCTTCTGCTAATCTATCCGCAATTGCTTTAAGCATAATGCTGTTATAATCATCAAGGTCTTTTTCAAAAACAGCCAGTTGCTTTTCAATTCCCAGTCCTGCCGTGCACACAAAAGAGCCCATATAATCTTGTTTCTCGGAAGTAAGTGGCGCTACAAAATCAGCAAGACATCTGTTTGCTTTTCCCTTTTTCCCTTGCTGACGCAAGAAATGAAAAGTAGTAATTTGGTTGCCATTTTCAAATAAATGTACATCATCCCCTTCTGCATTTGCTTTCCATAAGCCAATAACCGCTTTGGCTTCTAGCCAATTATTCTTAATGATATTGTCTAACATTGTATTGGCATCATCCAATAACTGCCTTGCCTGCTCGCCAAAAAATTCATCCTCCAAAATTGCAGGATATTTTTTACGCATCTCCCAAGTAAAAAAGAAAGGAGTCCAATCAATATAATTTCGAATGGTTGCTATGTCAATGTCTTCAAAAATTTGCACACCCAACTGATTTACAGGAAAAATATTTTCTTTTTCCCAATCCGTTTCGACCGCATTTTTTCTGGCCTTTTCAATACTGACATATTCTTTTTTGGATTTTCTATTCAAATAATTTTCCTTAATTGTAGCATATTCTGAATTAACATCTGCTCTAAAATTTGCTTGTTCTTTACCTATTAATTTACTTGTTTCTCCTACTGCTTTTTTCGCATCCAACACATGCACAATTTACATGTTATTGTAATGTTCATTAATTTTTA
>CATMIT010000028.1 GCA_950069165.1 uncultured Flavobacteriales bacterium | reverse complement strand
CCGATTTACAAGCGCAAGAATGGGTTTAATTATTGGGGTGGATAATTTACTGGAAATGTTTGATGAGGTTTATTATCGTAACCTTAATGGTGGTATAATGGAAGCTTTCGGGATTATGGTTACAAGAGATATTAAAATATACCTTTACCCCTTTAAACCAAACGATAAAGCACAATTACAAAACAGCAATAATATTGCCATTCACCCACGAATAAAACCAATTTACAATTACCTTTTCTCCAATGGTAGAATTGAGGATTTGGATTACGACCCAAAAGTGCTGCATATTTTTTCTAGAAAAGTCCTTAAACTAATAAAATCTTGTAAAGATGAAAGTTGGGAAGGTATGGTACCTGAAGGAGTGGCAGAAATAATTAAGGAAAAATCTCTTTTTGGAAGCAAATGCGATTATACACCTAATAAAAATTGAATCTTCTTTTTTTACTATACTCTAAGCAACAATATTTAATATGAAAAAAATATTACTCTTACTTATACTAATCCCATTTTTCACCCTTGCCCAAGACAGAGGTCATGGTGGGGGGAGAGGAGGAAGTTTTAAAGGTTTTGGAAAAGACAATTCTAAAGACTACATCAAAGGAAATATAGGAGGAAAAGTGCTTGATAGCAAAACAGGAGATCCTTTAGAATTTGCAAATATTAGCTTAACCAATACCAGATGGAGTAAAATTGTGGAGGGTACCATAACGGATGAAAAAGGGAAATTCTTTATTAACAAAATTCGTTCTGGGAAATACCAAATTAGTATTAGCTTTATTGGTTATGAGCCACAAGAAATTGATTTTGAACTTACTAAAAGAAAACCAGATGTAAAATTGGATAACATTCTGATGATTGCTAATAATGAAATGCTATCAGAAGTAAAGATTAGCGAACAAAAACCAATATATGAAAATAAAATTGACAAAATAGTTTACAATGCAGAACATGATATGAATGAAGGATTGATTGATGCAACTGATGTGCTGAGAAAAGCCCCTTTGCTTACAGTGGATTTGGAGGGAGAGGTGAGTTTGAGAGGAAGTAAAAATATCAAGTTTCTGATAAACGGAAAGGCCTCTGCTTTTTTCACTTCTGATATTGCTACTGCTTTGCAAATGATTCCTGCTGATGAAATAAAAGCCATAGAAATAATAACAAGCCCTGGAGCAAAATATGATGGAGAAGGAGATGCTGGGATTGTAAATATAATCACCAAAAAGAAAATAATAGATGGTTATAAAAGTACAATCAATACTGCTTTTGGAACTAGAGTGAATAGACAATCGGTAAATTTAAGTATTGGTAAAGGAAGATTTGGACTTTCTGCAAGAGGAGGCGCGCATTTCGGATGGCCAAGAAAAGGTACTGCTAATTTAATAAGAAAAGATTGGTCTGAAATAAATGGAAATGACACAAATGATCTATCAAAGCTAACTGAAAATAGTAATACTTTTGGCCAATGGATTGGCTACAGAGGGTCTATCAATATGTTTTATGATATAAATGCTTACAATAACATAATGTCAGATATTCGCATTAACGGTAGAAATTCGTATAGTTATGATTCCACAACTTACAATATGAAGAGGGAGGACTCTAACTATAAATACGCTTCTTACATAGAAACCAATAGCAGTGTAAACAGAATAGAATGGAGTACAGACTATACAAAAACTTTTGCTGATAATGAAGAAAGAGAATTAGCCATTTCTTTTCAAATTGGCGGACATTTAGGGGATGATGATATTGATAATTTTAAAGATAAAGTAAAACAATACCATAATGCAAATGATGAGAAAGAAATGGAAAGTACTTTGCAATTAGATTACATTCATCCTTTTTGGGAAGAAAATAAGATAGAAATAGGTGGAAAATTTGTCAATCGAGATAGGGAAATGGTTTATTCTAATACTTCCTCATTAGAAAAATATGTTGCACCTCAAGAAACTTTTAATTATTCTCAAAAAGTAATGGCCGCTTATCTTTCTTCTGATTGGGTGCTTCCTGCAGATTTTGGTATTAAAGCTGGAATTAGATTCGAGCAGACGCAAATAAGTGGTGATTGGGAATCAGGGGAAAAAGACCCCTTTAATAGCTCTTACAATAGTATTTTACCAAGTGTAGCTATTGCCAAAAAATTTGGTGATGCAAAATCTTTCAAAATAAGCTACAACAAAAGGATTTCAAGACCTAGAACAAAACACATCAATCCTAATACTTTAAACACAGACAACTTTAGTGTTACAATCGGAAATCCTGACCTCTCCCCTGCCATAACCCATCAAATAGAAATGGGCTACAATAGTTTTGGAAAGAGGTATCAGGGTAGTTATTATGTGTACGCAAAACACACAAAGGATATTGTAGAATCTTATAGAAGTATGGTAGATAGTATTATTTTTCAAACCGAATTTAAAAATATTGGAAATAGTACTACCTATGGTTTGAATTATTTCGGTTCCCTGCGCTATGACAAATTTAACTTGAGAGCAGGATTTAATTTGTATCAGTATAAAGGAAATGCAACCATCAATAATGAATATATATCCCTTACAAGTAACCTTCTTTATTCTTATAATTTTGGGGGAATGTACGATTTAGGAAAAAGATGGAAAATAGAAAGCTGGGCATTTTTCCGATCACCCTCTCAAACTATTCAAGGAACTTCTACCTCTTTTAGTATGATGAGTTTTGGGGTTAAGAAAAGTTTCAAAAACAAAAGAGGTTCTGTTGGCTTACATGTAATTGAACCGTTTAATAAATATAAAGTATTCTCTTCTGATATGAAAGGAGAGGATTTCACTTACAAAAGCGATAGATCTATTGCTTTCCGCTCTTTCGGTTTCAACTTTCAATATACTTTTGGAAAGCTGAACTTTAAAGCTGCCAGTAAACAATCCAACATCAAAAATGATGATGTGCAGCAAGATAGTGGAGAAGAGTTTTAAGTTTTATCCAAAAAATAAGAAGTTATTTAGTTGCTCTTTTGTTTTTTATACATTTGTAATACATAATAATACTAATAATATCTATGGAGAAACTAAAAGATGTAATTCTCAACAATGGTATAAAGCAAAGGTTCTTCCTTAGTTTTAAGAAAGATTATAAAATCCTAGAATTAGGATGTGGTATAGGGAGAAATGCTATGTTTATTAAAAAATATTTTAATGAAGTCGAGTATCATGGAATAGACATCCTCTCAGAAGAAAAAGTAGATTCATTCATAAACTTTAACAAAGTTAACCTTGAAGAAAGCGAACTCCCTTATGAAACAAACTATTTTGATGCTATAATTTTTACGCATGTTTTAGAACATCTTAACAACCCTTTATCATTAGGGAATGAAATAAATCGTGTTTTAAAAAAAAGTGGACGTATATATGTTGAAGCGCCTAATTGGTCCTCCATACTAGTTCCTTCTTTTGGTTTTCACAGAGAGCAACACAATCCGTTTAATTTTTATGACGATCCCACTCATATTAAACCATGGACAAAACATGGTATCTATAAATTTCTATCAGATAATTGTCAGCTGAAAGTACAAAAAGTAGGTATTGTGCGTAATTGGATAAGGATTCCTTTGGATTTATTTATTATAATCTTAGGTTTTATAAAAGGGGATAGAAAAAGAATTATCTCTTCTTTCTGGAATATTTACGGTTGGTGTGTATTTGGGATTGGAGAGAAAAAGAATTAGTTCTACTACATTTCCTTCTAATGTGTTAACTCCTGGGTTAATAAATTCTTTGTTTTTGTTATTAGAACAAAGGTCTGTACAAATAATAACTTCTTGGTACTCAAGCATATATAGAATTTATATATAAATCTTATATACTTTTCAGATGAGCCATGAAGATAAGTCATTGGAATCTAGTAATTTAACTAAGAACTATTAACAGAATTCTAAGTTACTAGAAGAAAAAAGTCGGGGTAGCAGGATTCGAACCTGCGACCTCCTGCTCCCAAAGCAGGCGCGATAACCGGGCTACGCTATACCCCGAAAAAGGTTTGCAAATCTAAAAAAGTTTTATAATCACAAACAAAAAAGATAACTTTTTATTTTGCGGAGAGGAAGGGATTCGAACCCCCGGTACCCGTAAGGGCACAACTCCTTAGCAGGGAGCCCCGATCGACCACTCTGGCACCTCTCCAAACTTAAAAATCAATGAACAATTTTAAAGGTCGGCAAATTTATACTAATACTTAATTCCTAGCAAACATTTTATAAATATAATTTCAAATTGTTTTTTTTCATCTTTTTAGTAAATTAAAATAATGGGAATACTATATTTGCACGCTTGCAAAAACACCATGACAAAACAAATCATCTTTTTTCTCTTGCTTTTATTTTCACTTAATTCCTGTGTAGAAGAAAGAGACCTGTCTCAAAATACAGTTATCGCACATATTTTAGCTCAACCAGATGGGCTACACCCATTTAATGACAATTCATCTATTCGAACTTTCGTTTTTCAATACACCCAAAAAACACTGATCAAACTAGATATGAAATCCCTTAAATACATTCCTGCTTTAGTCAAAGAAATTCCTCAAGGATCGGAGGATAATTTATTCTTTACTTACGAAATAAAAGAAGGGATTAGTTGGGATGATGGTACTCCTTTAACGGCAAAAGATGTGGCTTTTTCAGTAAAAATGATGCTCTGTCCATTAACCAATAATGCGCAAATTAGAGGCAATTACACAACCGTAATTAAAAGCATTGAACTTGACAAAGAAAATCCTTTAAAATTCACCATGCATGCACAAAATGTGAATTGGGAAAACAGATATATATTTTCTGAATTATACATGGTTCAAAAAAGTTTATGGGATCCAAAAGGTGTTTTAGATAATATTTCATTTGCTGATTTATTAGATATTGATTTTAAAGAGCATGTTGAAACAGAAGAATTAGCTGATTGGTTTAATGAGTACAATGATGCTGATAATAGTTATAAACCAACATTACTTGTTGGCTTAGGGGCTTACCAAGTTACGGAATGGGTAGCAAGCCAATACATTACAATAGAAAAGAAAAATAATTGGTGGGGAAAACAGGATACTTCTATTTACTCAAAAGCATATCCTATCAAAATTATTTTTAAAATCATTAAAGAAGATGCCTCTTCCTATTTGGCGCTTAAAAACCAAGAAATTGATGTTACCTATTCAATTGGTACAATTAAATTAATGAAATTACAAGAGCGTGAATATTTTAATAATAATTATGAATCCGCTTTTTTAGACAGGTATGCTTACAATTATATTGGGCTTAATATGAAACCTGATGGAATTAAACGTAAGCCCTTTTTTACAGATCAAAGGGTAAGAAGAGCAATGGCCTACCTTACTCCTATTGATGAGATAATTGAGGTAATGGTGCATGGGAAAGCATCTAGGCAAGCTGCTGAAATTTCTCCATTAAAAAGCACTTATAACGATACATTAAAGCTTATCCCTTTAGATGTTGAAAAGGCAAAACAACTACTATCTGAAGCAGGATGGACAGACACGGATGGAGACAATATCCGTGATAAAATGATAAATGGCGTAAAGACTCCTTTCTCTTTTAAGCTGAGTTATATGAGTTCGCCAACTACAAAAGAAATAGTATTGATGATTAAAGAGAGCATGTATAAAGCTGGGGTTGTTGCTGAGCCAACACCAATGGATTTTACACTTTTCTATAAAAATGCAATGGATCATAATTTTGATGCAATGCTTGGTGGCTGGGGAGGGAGTGCTTCTTATTCTAACCCTCAACAATTGTGGCACACCACATCATGGGCAACTAAGGGTTCTAATTTTTGCGGTTTTGGGGATGCTGAAAGTGATGCTTTAATTGAAGAAGCTAACCTAACACTAGATCCTGAAATACACCGAAATGCACTACTGAAGCTTCAAGCAAAAATTTATGAGGACCAACCTTATGTATTTTTATATTCTAGTAAAAGAAAATTTGCCATTCATAAACGATTCGATAATAGAGGGATGTACTATGAAAGACCTGGGGTAATGCTTCAGAATTTAAAACTAAATGATGGATTCTCATCAAAAAATATAACGCCAACAGATGGAAAATAATTAAAAGGAGAATAAGAGATAAACGAATAACCAACAACTATGCTTAAATACACTATCAAAAGGATTTTAACTTTTATTCCAATGCTAATAGCTATTTCGCTAATTGCATTTTTAATCAGTATAAATGCTCCTGGAGATCCAGTTGAACGATTATCAAAAGCAGCAGGAAATGAAGGCTCAGCTGATCAACAATCGGGAGCATCAAAAAAAATAAAGCAGGAATTAAGAAAAAAACTAGGATTGGATTTACCCATATTTTATATGAGTATCACTGATTTAGCTTCATGCGATACCCTTTACAAAGTACAGGATAAATACCATAAAGCCAATTTGGAAGCCTTGAACCATCAAAGCGGGAATTGGGAAGCAGTATCTAATTATTACAAGAAGTTATTGGTTTTACAAAAAGAATCTCAGCAACTCAATGCAAAGCATATTGTGGAAGAGGATGCTAATTTATCATTAAACACAGTAAATGAAGCCCGAAATCAGTTTGGCTTTGAGGTGGGGAGTTTATTAGAAACTGCTGAGGAAGAAATTATTGTCATTAAATTCGATAAAATGGAGGTATTGGTTACATCAAATACCTTTCTATCTCATTTAGCTGCTCCGCTTGCTTTAGTTAAAACAGCACATGCGGCTATGTTTGCAAATGCGACAAGATGGAAAACCTACATACCGGCTATTAATTGGTATGGCGGAAAAAACCAATACCACATTTGGCTAGTTGGTGATGGGAAATACAGAAAAGGATTGATAAGAGGAGATTTTGGAATTTCTTATATTGACGGACAGCCTATAGCTGATAAGATTTGGCAAAAGGTTTGGATATCATTTGGCTTGTCATTGGTTTCTATTTTCTTGGCTTATTTAATCAGTATTCCTATAGGGATATACTCTGCATACAAAAAAGATTCAGCAGTTGATAAAGGCATGTCCTTAATCTTATTTATACTGTATTCCATGCCATCATTTTTTGTTGGGACGCTTTTATTATTACAATTTGCCAATCCTGATAATTTGAGTTGGTTTCCGGTTTCCGGGATACAGGACCCTACTTTATTTGACTCAAATTGGAGTATGTGGATGAAGTTCAAACACAGATTGCCATTTTTGATTTTACCGATCATCACCTATACTTATGGTTCTTTTGCTTTTTTAAGCAGGATTATGCGGGTAGGGATGATTGATATTGTATCTCAAGATTACATACGAACGGCTCGCGCAAAAGGATTAGGAGAGGGAAAAGTTATCCTTAAGCATGCACTTAGGAATTCATTATTGCCGGTAATTACTGTGTTTTCAGCTATTTTCCCAATGGCAATTGGTGGGTCAATTATTATTGAAATGATTTTTTCAATTCCTGGGATGGGGCTTGAAATTTACAATTCTTTACTCAATTACGATTACCCTATGATTATAACGGTATTTACCTTGTCCGGATTTTTAACAATGGTTGGTTACTTGGTTGCTGATTTACTTTATGCAGTGGTTGACCCAAGAATTTCTTACAAATAGAATTATGCAAAACACAAACGAAAATTTTTCCTTTAAAAAATATGCTTGGACTCAGTTCAAGAAAAACAAGATTGCACTGGTGAGTTTATACCTTTTATTAATATTGGTAGTAATTGCTTTATTCGCTCCATATATCGCTAATGACAGGCCACTGTATTGCGAGTATGAAGGCAACACCCTCTACCCTGCATTTGTAGCAGATACACGATCGGATTCTATTTTTAATACAGAAGGGAAATTTGTACAGTTTTTACAATACGATATTACGGATTGGCGACAACTGGATTTAACGGCAGTAATCTGGGCACCTATTCCTTATTCAGCTGGGAGTATGGATAGGTATAACCGTGATTATGCGGCACCAGGGGGAGAGCAGAGATTCAAAAATCCTGCAGGAGAGATTATTGACATTCCAGCAAGGTTCAGGCACCGATTAGGAACTGACGGAATTGGGCGTGATTTAGCATCAGGATTGATACATGGTACACGAATATCTCTTATGGTTGGCTTGGTTTCCATGGGAATCGCTTCCGTTATCGGAATTATATTGGGGGCTTTGGCAGGCTTTTTTGGCGATACTAAATTAAAGATGCCCAGGATAAAATATTGGCTCACTTTATTTGGGATTTTTATGGGCTTGTTTTACGGTTTCGGACAAAGAAAATATGAATTAGCTGCAGGTTTTAATGAGGGCTTTGGTGGCGGAATGTGGGAGATATTCATCAGTATATTAATTATTATTGGTGTTACTGTATTTTTCCGATTGCTGAGTAAACCCTTGCAATTTGGAAAGTTAAAGGAGGAGGTAAGTGTACCTATTGATACTTTTGTCTCTAGGGGGATTGAACTATTGAACTCCATACCAAGATTACTACTTATTATTACCATTACTGCTGTGGTGGAAAGGAGCATCTGGATTGTGATGATGATTATTGGGATTACAGGTTGGACGCGTATTGCCCGTTTTACTAGGGCTGAATTCTTACGTATCCGTTCATTGGAGTTTGTACAAGCTGCTGAATCATTGGGCTATTCATCAGCTCGAACTATTTTTAAACATGCTTTACCTAACTCATTAGCGCCTGTATTTGTAAGTATTGCCTTTGGTATTGCTTCTGCTATTTTAATTGAAAGCGGATTATCCTTTTTAGGGATTGGAGTTCCGGATGACATTGTCACTTGGGGTTCGCTTCTTAATTTGGGAAGGCAAAACTTGGAAGCTTGGTGGCTCATTATCTACCCGGGTATTGCAATTTTTATTACCATTACTATTTATAACATGATTGCGGAAGCTTCTCGTGATGCATTGGACCCTAGATTGAAAAGTTAATACTCCAACCTTGCATGATGAATATTTACCAATTTCTTTTTGTAGAGTTTCTTTATCTGGGTAATCTCTTTTAGGGTAATGTCAGCATTTACAAACTGCCCACCATCTATTTGTTTACCGATTATATTTTCTACCAAATCATTGATATTATCTGCATTGGGTTGTTTTAAACTTCTTGCTGCCGCTTCTACTGAATCCGCCATCATTAACACTGCCGTTTCTTTTGAAAATGGTTTAGGACCAGGATATGCAAAATCTTTTATATCTACTTCCTCATCAGGAAAAGTAGTGATAAATTGCTTGTAAAAATAATGTACAGTGCTTGTACCATGATGGGTTCTTATAAAGTCAATCAGTTCTTCTGGCAACTTGTTTTCTTTTGCTATTTCAATTCCATTTCTTACATGGTTAATAATAATCTCCGTGCTTTCATCAAAGGAAATCTCATCATGAGGGTTAAGTCCAGTGCTTTGATTTTCTATAAAATACATGGGGGTTTTTAATTTGCCAATATCATGGTATAATGCCCCAGCCCTTACAAGCAGTGCGTTTCCATTTATCTCAATAATGCCTTCCTCAGCCAAGTTCGCTACTTGCAAGCTATGCTGAAAAGTGCCTGGCGCCTCATTCGCCAATTTCCTTAAAAGTGGACTATTGGTATCGGATAATTCCAAAAGAGAAACATCCGAAACTAGTGAAAACACTTTCTCAAAGGCAAAAATAAGTGGGTAAGCAAATAGGGTAAGCACACCACTTCCTGCAAAATACAAAAACTGTACCAAATTAATATGAACGATACTTCCTTCATGGGTTATTTCCAATGCAAAATAAGTAAGCCAATATATACCCACAATTTTTATGGCTGAGACAAACAAATGAGCCCTTTTATACATTTGTAATACAGTTAAGATAGAAACAATCCCCGCAATGAGTTGCAGATAAACAAACTCAAAACCATTAGGCACAATAAAACCAATAATCAGAATAGTAATAAGGTGAGTGAATAATGCCAAACGCGTATCAAAAAATGCTTTGAGTAAAATAGGTGAAATACAAAAGGGAATCAAATACAAGAAATTGCCATTCCATTTTAAGGTAAAAGAAGTAAGCACAATCATACTTACAATGAGCAGTAAAATGAGGGTTACTTTTGTGCTGTCTTGCAAAATTTCAGGTCGGTATTGTTGCAGAAACAAGAAGAAAATTAAAAAGGCAACAAAGACTAATAATACTTGCCCAAGCAAAACAAAGTTAACAGATGCTTTACTCCAATGCTGATTTTCAAATTCACTTTGGTAGGAAGATAATATTTGGTATTTATCCTCATTTACCAATTCTCCTTTCTGAATTACAATTTGCCCTTGTTGCAGCATTCCCCTGGCACTTACAATATTATCCAGCTCATAAGCTAACATTTTTTCTGATGCTTGCTTATCATAAAACACATTTTGGCTAAGCGCTTCCAAAAGTAGTGGTACAATAAAATCAGATTCTTGCAATGAAAGTTTGCTTAAAGAGTTGATGTAATCCACAGCAGAATTAATGGTGAAAAGATTATCTAATTCTTGTTTTTCCGCAACATTTTCTTTTTGCAATAGCACCTGAAAATCTTCCTCTTTCCACTGAAACTCATCAGAAAGCTGTACTATTCCATTGGTATAAAGATGATCTAAAATGCTTAAACCATAGTTTGCTACACTATATTTTCTACTTTGGTTTGTTTGCTTTTTTAGCCCAAAAAGATTAAAAAAAGTAAATCCTTTGTCTTTTTTTATTTTTCTGTCTTCTGACCATTTCTGTTCAAAATTCTGCACAAACTCTACTCCTTTCTGCTGGAAAATATTCTCATCAAAACCAAATATTGGTAAATTGTCATTTATTATCTCTTCCCTTTCTTTTTGTAATTGTTCCTGTGTTTTTAGAATTGGAAAATCAAAAGAAGTAATAATCGTTTCCTGAAACCAAGGTTTTCCTTTGGAATATTCGTATTCAAAATTTATTTGCCTAGGAAAAAAATAAACAATAATAAAAAGAGTAATAAAAAACAGAAGTGCTTTAAAAATGGTGTCATGATTGTCACGAATAGAAGAAAAAACCTTTTTCATAGATGTATTAATATCAGTAGCGAAAATAAGTATAATTTACATAAATTCGCACCAAATATAAATTCATAAAAATAATTATAATGAAAGAAGTAGTGATTGTATCGGCAGTGCGTACACCAATAGGAAGTTTTGGAGGATGTTTAGCATCAGTATCAGCGACTAAATTAGGCGCAACAGCCATACAAGGTGCGATTGAAAAAGCAGCTATTGATAAATCAGTAGTAAATGAAGTGTTTATGGGAAATGTTTTGCAAGCTAATTTAGGGCAAGCTCCTGCTAGGCAAGCGGCCATGTTTGCTGGCCTTTCACAGGATGTACCTTGTACTACTATCAACAAAGTATGTTCCTCAGGAATGAAGTCTATTATGTTGGCGGCACAAACAATTATCTGTGGGGACAATGATGTGGTAATTGCTGGTGGCATGGAAAATATGTCAATTGTACCTCATTATTTTGCAAAAGGAAGGTCAGGCCAAAAATTAGGGAATATGCAATTGGTTGATGGCTTGGTAAAGGACGGTTTAACTGATGTGTATGGCAATGTTCATATGGGTGTTTGTGCGGAAAAATGTGCTAGCGAGATGAACTTCACAAGAGAAGAACAAGATGCTTTCGCTATTGAATCGTACAACAGAAGTACAAAAGCATGGGAAAATGGAAAATTTACTGATGAAATTATTGCAGTTGAAGTTCCACAAAGAAAAGGGGATACTTTAATAATAAATGAAGATGAGGAATATAAAAATGTAAACATAGATAAAATTCCTGCCTTACGCCCTGTTTTTAATAAAGAAGGAACCATTACTGCTGCCAATGCATCCACCTTAAATGATGGTGCCTCAGCCCTGGTTTTAATGAGTGCAGATAAAGCAGTAGAATTAAATATTACTCCTCTTGTAAAAATCAGAAGTTATGCTGATGCAGCAGGGGAACCAGAATGGTTTACCACTGCTCCAGCAAAAGCTATACCAATCGCTTTAGACAAAGCAGGACTTTCAAAAGCTGATGTTGATTATTTTGAATTAAATGAAGCGTTCTCTGTGGTAGGGCTTGCAAATATGAAAATACTGGATTTAGATGCCAAAAAAGTAAATGTAAATGGAGGGGCTGTTTCTTTAGGGCATCCACTTGGCAGTTCAGGAGCAAGAATTATTGTAACTCTTATCAGTGTACTAAAACAAAATGGCGGTAAGATTGGTGCTGCCGGAATCTGTAATGGTGGTGGTGGTGCTTCAGCAATGGTAATTGAATTAGTGTAATGCAATACGGAATTTCAAATCTTTCAATAGTTCCTATGAGAAGTGGAGCTTCTGACAAAGCAGAAATGGTAAACCAAATTCTTTTCGGGGAACATTTTAAGGTACTTGAAAACCAAAAGAAATTCAGTAGGATTCGTTTGGCTCATGATGATTATGAAGGTTGGATTTGCAACAAACAATGGATAGCCATTGAAAAGGAAAATTATAATAAACTTCAAAAAGAAACCCCTACTCTAACTACCGATATTCTAGATATTATCAAACACCAACAATTTCAACCAATTGTGATGGGCAGCACTCTGCCAAGCTATAAAAGTGGTCATGCATTTTTAGGTGAAGAAATGTATTTGTTTGAAGGATTGACAACTCAGGGCTTTACCGAAAAAAAATATATTATTCAGAATGCATTGATGTATTTGAATACCCCTTATTTGTGGGGAGGTCGTTCGCCAGTGGGAATTGATTGTTCTGGTTTTACACAAATGGTTTACAGATTGCAGGGGATTAAATTACCAAGAGATGCCTACCAACAAGCAGAAGTAGGAAAAACACTTAAATCTGTAGGAAAAAGTGAAGCTGGTGATTTGGCTTTTTTTGAAAATAAGGAAGGAAAAACTACCCATGTTGGCATCATTATGAAAAATAATTATATTATTCACGCTAGTGGAAAAGTGCGTATCGATAAGCTCGACAAGCAAGGAATTTTCAATGATGACTTGGGCACACACAGCCATAAATTAGTCCTTATAAAAAGTATTATCTAAAAGGGATAAAAACATAACTATTTTTGTAGTTTTATCCTATGCAAAACATCCCCCTAGCAGAGCGCATAAGACCAAAAAAATTAGCAGAAGTAATAGGGCAAAAACACCTTATTGGCGAAAATGGCTCCTTAAAATCAGCCATTGACAACAAACTCATTCCCTCTATGATTTTTTGGGGACCACCGGGGGTTGGAAAAACTACATTGGCTAATCTAATAGCACAAGAATTAGACCGTCCTTTTTATACTTTGTCTGCCGTAAATTCAGGCGTAAAAGATGTTCGAGAAGTTATTCAAAAAGCATCCTCATTAGGGCTTTTTGGAAAAGATATTCCCATCCTATTTATTGATGAAATTCACCGCTTTAGCAAATCACAGCAAGACTCCCTTTTGGGTGCTGTGGAAAAGGGTGTAATTACACTCATTGGTGCTACCACCGAAAACCCTTCTTTTGAAGTAATTGCTCCTCTGCTTTCTCGCGCGCAGGTTTATGTGCTTGAGTCGTTATCCAAAGAGGATTTACAACTACTTTTATTGCGGGCAAAAAAGGAAGATGAAGTGCTTAGTAAACTAAGCATCAACTTAAAAGAAACAGAAGCTTTAATGCAAATTTCAGGAGGGGATGCAAGAAAATTATTGAATATTTTTGAATTGGTAGTTAGTTCAATAAATGAGAAAGAAATTATAATAACCAATGATATAGTTGTTGAAAAAGCCCAACAAAATATTGTTAGATACGATAAAAATGGGGAGCAACATTATGATATTATTTCTGCATTTATCAAATCAATTAGAGGAAGCGACCCTAATGCTGCTGTCTATTGGTTAGCCAGAATGATTGAAGGTGGTGAAGATGTAAAGTTTATTGCTAGAAGACTTCTTATTTTAGCATCAGAAGATATTGGAAACGCCAATCCTACCGCTTTAGTCATTGCCAATAATTGTTTTCAGGCAGTGAATGTAATTGGTTTTCCAGAAGCACGAATTACCCTATCACAAACTGTGATTTATTTGGCATGTTCACCTAAAAGTAATGCATCATATATGGCAATAAATCAGGCGCAAGAGGAAGTGCAAAAAAGTGGTAATTTGTCTGTCCCTCTTCATTTAAGAAATGCCCCTAGCAAACTTATGAAAGAATTAGGCTATGGAGAAGATTATCTGTATTCGCACGACAAACCCAATGATGATCAGGAGTTCTTGCCAGATGAAATAAGTGGAATAACCTTTTACAAACCTTTAAATAACGCTAAAGAAAAAGCCTACCGTGAAGGATTAAAAAATATCTGGAAAGGAAAATATAATTATTAAACTATCTTTGTGAAAATGAAAAATAAAATCTTCTTTTTTATATGTATTTTTCTGTTTTCTGCTTGCAAACATGAATTGGAAAAACCAACTTGGGATGTAGATTTATTAGTGCCATTAATTCATTCCCAGATGAGTATTAATGATATGCTTTCAGATAGTTCTATTACTATCAATGAAGATGGCTTTATTACGCTTGTTTTTCAGCAAGATTTTATTGATTTTGAGTTTGATACTTTGGTAAATATTCAGGCCAGAACGAATGAAAAAACAACCACCTTAGATTCGGTTGTTTTTGATGATGTAACAATTGCAGATACCGCAACAATTGGTGAGGTCATAAATGAAATCCCTTTCGGAACCACATTATTTCCGGATGGAACAATGCGAACTATTCCTGCAATACCAAATATAGCAAATGAAGATACCATTAATATTGATGCAAGTGAGTATTTTGAGACCATGACTTTGTATAATGGAATGCTAAAAATGAAACTAGAAAATGGCTATCCTACTGACATCTCTAATGTAAGTTTATCTTTGATAAATGCAGTAAATCAAAACTTGATTGCAACATTTATTTTCCCTTTAATACCATCAGGAACAACAGCAGAAGATAGTGTTGATATTTCAGGGCAAACTTTGGATGAAAACCTATTAGCTATTCTGCATAATATGGATATAAATGCAAGTAATGGTCCTGTTTTAATTGATTATTCTGATGCTATCATTACAACTATTACTATTGCTGATATTGGACTTTTAGAGGCAACCGCTTTTTTCCCTGAACAACAACTCGATTCAAACAAAACAGAATTTTCATTTGATATGAAATCTGCCAGACTAACCGAGATTAAAATAAAAGAGGGTGCCGTTACCATCAATGCTTTAAGTACCCTTCCTGATACAGGAAAAATTGAATACAATATTCCATCCCTTACTAAAAATGGCGTCCCTTTTACTTCTGTAAGTGTGATTCCTCCTACTATAAATGGAGAAATGACAAAAATAGAATTTAATTTTGATGGGTATTTATTAGATTTAACTGGTCAAGAAGGGCGATTGGGTGGGGATACCGTCAATACTATTTATACCGAATCCTTCACTTTTATCGATTCTACTGGGGAATTGGTTACTATTAACCAAACCGATAGCTTCTATTCCTTTACCGATTTTGATTTTGTCACAGAATATGCAAGGGGGTTTTTGGGGCAAGATACGCTTGTGGTTGGGCCAGAAGAGACAAATACCAATGTGTTTAACAAAATTCTTTCTGGGGATTTAGATTTGGAAACGGCAAAACTTTCTTTTAATATCAAAAATTATTTGGGGGCCGATTTA
>CATMIT010000027.1 GCA_950069165.1 uncultured Flavobacteriales bacterium | reverse complement strand
AGCTGAGGCCTTCCAAATGGCAGCACTTAAGAAACTTCCAATTTTGTATTTAGTGCAAGATAACGAATGGGATATTTCGGCACATGCCACAGAAATGAGAGCGGTAGATGCCACCCATTACGCAAAAGGTTTCGGACTGAAAACTTATACAATTGACGGAACAGATTTCACAAAATCATACGAAACAATTCATAATGCATTTCAAGAAATAAGAGAAAAAAGAACTCCTATTTTGATTCATGCTAAAGTTCCACTTTTAAACCATCATACTTCAGGTGTACGAATGGAATGGTACCGTGATGATTTGGAGGAAGCAAGAAGTAGAGACCCTTTTCCAAAATTAAAAGCAGAACTTTTATCCAATGGTTTTTCGGAATCAGATTTAGTTAAAATTGAAAAGGAAGCAAAAATAAAAGTAGAAAATGATTACCAAAAAGCTATGAAAGCGGAAGATCCAAATCCTGAAGATTTATTCTCACATGACTTTGCTCCCACTCCTATTTTAGAGGAAAAAGGAGAAAGAGCACCAAAAGATAAAGAGCCAACTGTAATGGTAGACTCTGCCCTATTTGCCATAAAAGAATTAATGCAAAAACATCCAGAATGTTTGTTGTACGGACAAGATGTAGGAAAAAGATTGGGAGGAGTATTTCGTGAAGCAGCAACACTTGCAGATACATTTGGAGACAATAGAGTTTTTAACACTCCAATACAAGAAGCATTTATTATTGGAAGTACCGTAGGCATGTCGGCAGTAGGATTAAAACCTATTGTGGAAGTTCAGTTTGCAGATTATATTTGGCCAGGATTGAATCAGTTATTTACTGAAGTGAGTCGTTCCAATTATCTCTCTAACGGAAAATGGCCCGTGAGTTGCATTATCCGTGTTCCGATTGGAGCATACGGTAGTGGAGGTCCTTATCACTCTTCTTCTGTGGAATCGGTATTGGCACAAATAAGAGGAATAAAAATAGCTTATCCTTCAACTGGTGCGGACTTAAAAGGATTGATGAAATCTGCTTATTACGACCCAAATCCTGTAGTGATTTTAGAACATAAAGGATTGTATTGGAGTAAAATAAAAGGAACTTCTGCAGCAAAAACGATTGAGCCTTCCTCTGATTATGTAATTCCTTTCGGGAAAGGTAGAATTGCTTTAGAAGCTAAAGATACTGAAAACACCATTTGTATTATTACTTATGGAATGGGAGTGTATTGGGCAATGAATGCAGCAAAGAATCACAAAGGAAAAGTAGAAATTGTAGATTTAAGAACTATTCATCCACTTGATGAGGAGCTTGTTTTTGAAAGGGTAAACAAACACGGAAAATGCTTAGTCCTTACGGAAGAACCTTACAACAATTCCTTTGCTCAAAGCTTAGCAGGAAGAATTCAGGAAAATTGTTTTAGAAATTTGGACGCTCCTGTTTATGTAATGGGCTCGGAAAACTTACCAGCCATTCCTTTAAATTCTACTTTGGAGGAAGCTATGATTCCAAATGCAGAAAAGGTGAGTAAAAAAATTGGAGAGATTTTACTATATTAGTGGGCTAAAAATCGTCCAAATGAGAAACAATATTTTTGCTTGTATATTTTTCTTTTTATCACTGACTGCCTTTGCTCAGTTTAACAATTTCAGAGCAGAATTTACCTCTGCTTATAGCAATCATCCTGCTATTCCAAAAGGACTTTTTGAAGCAATTTCCTACAACAAAACACATTTGCAAAACTTAGAAGGAAAAGAACAAAGTTGCATGGGATTACCCACTTATTTCGGGCCAATGGGAATTGTAGAAGATGGAAAAAATTATTTCAAAAATACAGCAGATATCATTGCTGAACTTTCGGGATATCCGAAAGAAGACATCTTAAAAAATCCAAATATTAATATGGTAAGTTATGCAATAGCTTTGGAAAATTTAACCCAAAATTAAAAAGCTATTTATAAGTCTATTTCTGCTTTGTATAATTTTTATTTATTTTAAAAAGGGCTGCAATAGTACATAATTTATCTAATTGGTAAAAATAGATTTAAAAAGAAAATAGCAACCATTTCTGATTACTATTTTGTGCGGATGAAGGGACTCGAACCCCCACGCCTTGCAGCACCAGATCCTAAATCTGGCATGTCTACCAATTCCATCACACCCGCAAAATGGGAGGGCAAAGATATTATTTTTTAACATTTTACACCAAAAGCAAATAGGAAGATTATTAAGTTTTATATTTGCTTTTCAAATTAAAAAAATAAAAATATGAGTTTATCGGTAAAAGGAAAAATCAGCAGTAAATTAAGTGTAGAAAATGGCACATCAAAAGCAGGGAAAGAGTGGAAAAAACAATCGTTTGTAGTGGATACTGCTGCACAATACAATCCTGAAATTTGCTTCCAACTTTTTGGAGAAGATAAAATTACCATGTTGGAACATTACAATATTGGCGACCAGGTGGAAGTGTCCTTTAACCTATCATCAAGGGAGTGGAATGGCAGGTATTTTCATAATGTAGATGCTTGGAAAATTGAGAAAATAGGAGCTGAAAGTTCCACATCAGAAGAAATGGAAGAGCCACCTGTTTTTGATGCCCCAGCATCAGAAGAGGACGATTTACCCTTCTAAAATGAGCTTTGCAAGCAGAGTTGAAAAGGTATTTAAGTCGGTATTACCAACTCCTTTTACCATAGCGGTATTGCTTACCTTTTTCACTTTCCTGTTAGCATTATTTATTACAGAATCAAAAGTTGGAGAAAACCATTTTCTCCAACTTTTGCAATTTTGGGAGCAAGGGGTTTGGCATCCTCCACTACTTGTTTTTGCCATGCAAATGATGCTGATGCTTGTATTGGGACACACTTTAGCACTAAGCAAGCCCATCAGTAAAATCATAGAAAAAGGCACAAAGTATTGCAACAATACTGCCAATGCAGCAGCTATTATTTGCTTTTTCACCCTTTTGGTGTCTTTCTTTAATTGGGGATTGGGCCTTATTTTTGGGGCCATATTTGCCCGAAAAGTTGGAGAACATGCCAGCAAAAAAGGAATATTGCTTAACTACCCCTTAATTGGTGCAGCTGGCTATTCTGGATTAATGGTTTGGCATGGAGGTATTTCAGGTTCTGCACCTATAAAAATTGCAGAAGAAGGACACTTTTTAGCCGATAAAATTGGGGTGATTTCGCAAGCCGATACCATTTTCTCTACTATGAATATCAGCATCAGTATTGTATTGCTGATTACGCTCCCTTTGCTGATGTATTATTTAGGAAAGAAAAACAAAGGAACAATTCTGAATTTAAGCACTTCTGAGAAAAGCGAAACAACAACAATTAGTGGAGCAGAAAAATTGGACCACAGCAGAATACTGGCTTTGCTTTTTGGCGGCATTATTTTATTTTATGCTTTTTATAAAGCATTCGTTTTACCTGAAACTATCTCCTTAAAAGTTATCAACCCCAACTATATTAATTTGGTATTGCTGGGTTTGGCCATAGTAATGCATAAAAGTTTCTTTAATTTCCTGAAAGCAATAGATAGTGCCATTGGTGGTGCTTCTGGAATATTGATACAATTCCCGCTTTATTTTGGAATAATGGGTATTATGAACCATTCAGGTTTGGTGCAAATTATGTCTGACTTTTTTGTGAATATCTCTAATGAAACTACTTTCCCTATTTTTACTTTTATAAGTGCAGCCATTGTAAATGTATTTGTGCCAAGTGGTGGCGGACAATGGGCCGTGCAAGGCCCCATTATTGTAGAAGCAGCCATACAATTGGGTGTGAGCATACCCAAAAGCATAATGGCATTGGCCTATGGCGACCAACTTACCAATATGCTACAACCATTTTGGGCTTTACCACTTCTTGGAATTACAGGCCTAAAAGCATAAGAAATTTTACCTTATACACTTATTTTACTCCTTGCTGGAGTTGTAATTTTTATTGGAGGTTTGTTGCTGTATTAAATTAAATACTTAAATATTAGGAATTTACACTTTATTTATTAAAGTTTGAAATTATAACTAAAACTTTTTAATTATGAAAAAATTACTTTACTTATTTTTAGTACTTCCTTTAATTTTCTCTTCATGTAAGAAAGAAGAGGATAATACTCCTACTGTAGTATCAGGATGTATGGATGCTGTAGCAGATAATTATAATTCTAATGCTACAACCGAACCAAATAACGCATGTAACTATTCGGCAGACGTTGTATACTTTCTTTATGAAAGCGCAGCTAATGCAATGATTATGTATAACATAGATTATGCTTGTTTCTGGGATAGCTTTGGGAATGAATTAGGGTGTATTACTTGGGAATGGTACTATTCAAATATAAATAGTGTTCCTTGCAGTCCGGGTACTGGAAGGATTTATGTACCAATTGTATGGTCTGGTAATAAAAATAGTAATTCAACCACTTTCACATATCATATTTATTTGGATGACGGAACTCTTTTTACTACAGATAGTTTTGCAGTAAGCCCTAATCTTTGCCACAAAATAGGGTTCTACATGACTCAAGATATGTTAGAAAAATTGAAGAACAGATAGGAATCACGCAACATTATTATAAGCATAAAAAAGCCCTCTCATAAACGAGAGGGCTTTTTTACTTCATATAGTAATTAATTTTTTACGTCAAAAGCATCTCTAAGTCCATTGCCTAATAGCATAAAAGCCAACACCAAAAACATTATTGCTACACCAGGAATAATGGCCAAATAGGCCTTGTCCATAATAATGTAAGCGTAATGGTCTTTTATTATTCCACCCCAGCTTGGCATAGGTGGCTGTGCGCCAATTCCAAGAAAAGAAAGCCCTGCTTCAATAAGAATGGCTGCAGCAAAATTGGCTGCAGCAATTACAATTACTGGCCCTATTACATTAGGTAGAATATGTTTGAAAATAATCCTAAAAGGTTTGTAGGCCAATGCTTTCCCGGCTTCTACATATTCCAATTCTCTGATGGATAACACTTGCCCTCTAACGATACGAGCAACTTCCACCCACATGGTAAGCCCAACCGCTACAAATACTTGCCAAAATCCTTTTCCCAACGCCAAGGTAATTGCAATTACCATAAGCAAAGTGGGAATGGACCAAATCACATTCACTAGCCACATGATAATGTCATCCGTTATCCCTCTAAAATAGCCCGCAATAAGTCCTAAACTAATACCAATGAGTAATGAAATAAAAACTGCAATAAAACCAACAGAAAGAGAAATTCGGATGCCATAAAGCATACGGCTTAGCATGTCCCTTCCGTATTTATCTGTTCCAAATAAAAATGTTTGATTTGTGATTTTGTACTTTCCAATAAAGTTTTCTTCTATTTCTGATTGGTAGGCAAAGTAATTTAGACCATTTTTAGTTTTAGAAAAAGAGGATATTGGTGTACGCTTCACTTCTGATGGTTTTCCGAAAAACAATCCTTCAAAAAAGGAAACTTCATTTATATTTTCCCTTTTTGTTTCTAGAAAAATAATTTTGGTAAATGGTTTTAGAGTGGCCAATTCAATGTGCATTTCATTAGCCATTGGAGTCTTATCTGGGCTAAGCACAACTGCAAACACCCCAACAAACAGACATAAAACAACAAACAGTAATGCAGAAAAAGACATTTTGTCGGCTTTTAATTTCTTCCAAGCCAAGCTATTTAAGGATGTCGTTTTCATTTTTTGTGTGTTCTGCCCTTCCACTCAAAGGAATTAGTAAACGATAAAATGACAATTAAAACTATATAAAAGCAGTAAAATATTTCAAAAGGCAGAATCCAAAAAGCCAAATTTCTTTTTCTAAAAAATTTAAGAACAGGAAGTAAAAAAAGATAATCGGTAATATATTTTACAAAAAACAAAGTAAAAAAAACTACTAGCCATTGCATATTTAAAAGGGATAAAACAAACAAAGTGGCAATGCTAATATTCATAAGAAACACCAAAATACTAATGGTTATTGTATCAAAATCTTTGTAAGAACTGCTTTTTGCTGCCCACCTTTTTCTTTGATTGATAAATGCTTTTATATTGGGCTGACTGCTCGTTTTTACAATCGAATCTTTCTTTTTTGCAAAAACGATTCCACTAGCATATTTCTGTTTGATGTGGTGCATCAAAAACACATCATCCCCCGAAACTGTATTGTTATCAAAGGCGTTTAATTCCAAAAAAACGGACTTTCTGTAAGCCAAATTGGCACCATTGCAAAAGATGCTTTTTCCTCTTACAATAGCTGCTGCCCCCGAACCAATCAAACTTAGAAATTCTAAAGCTTGTAATTGCTGAAAAATTCCTTTTTTATTTTCAAATAATACAGGAGCAGAAACCATCTTTATGTTTTCATTAGAAAAATAATTGACAATGGTAGCAATCCAATTTCTCTCAACAGAGCAATCGGCATCCGTGCAAAGAATAATATCCCCTTTTGATAATGAGATTCCTTTTTCAATAGCAGATTTTTTGCCCTCCTCCCCTTCATTTAAACATACTACTTTTAGCTTATCCCAAATTGCTGCTTCCTTTTCCAAAATTTGCAAAGTGGAATCTGTAGAATGGTCATTTACAACAATCATTTCAAATCTGTTCTTATCGAAATTTTGCATTTTAACTTTTTGAATAATATGGGAAATATTATCTTGCTCATTTCTACATGCTACCATCACACTTACAAAATCCTTATCGTTTTGATTTGTTGCATTTGGGATTTTATTCCATGCAATTCTATAAAACAAAAACACAGAAAAATACCACAAAGCTAAAAGAGATAAAAATAAATAAAGGATATACATTTATTGTTTTCTGAAAAATTTGAGGGTAAATACAAAGAACGCACCTATGATTGCTGGAAGTAGCAAATTGATTACCCAAAGAACGAAAGTAGCAGATAGAATTCCTAAAGTATTAGCAGAAACTAATCCGAACAAATAAACTGCCACAGAGCCCCTTATTCCAATTTCTGAAATAGCAATAGTAGGGATAATGGAAATAACAAAAAGCATAACCATTGTTAAGATAATGGAATCAAAATAAGAAATATCCACCGAAAATAATTGAAGCAGTATAAAAAATTGGGTAGTGAAAATGGCATAGCGAATTATAGAAAATAAAAATACAAATGCCAACTCCTGGCTGTTGTAAAAGGTAAAAACTTCTTTATACTTTTTGTATTTCGAAAGCCAAGAAAACTTATCCATCAAATTGGAAATGATGGAAATATTATGAAAAAGCAGCAGTAACAATAAATTTAGCAGTAATAACATAAAAAACATCACAGGATAAGCAAATTCCATTTCTAGATACAATTCTTGCAATTCTGGAATGTAATTATTCAAAAACAAAATACCCATTGAACCAAAAAAGATGGTAGTTAAAAGTTGTGCCATAGAGCCCAAAATCGTTATTAAAACTCCTTGAATTCTATCCGCTTTTTCCAAACAAAACACCCTTCCACCATACTCACCAATTCTGTTTGGCGTAAATACTGAAACCGTAATTCCTGAGAAAACGGCACGCAAAGAAGTGAGTATACTTACTTTTTCAATTTTGGCTATTAAGAATTTCCATTTAATAGCTTCTATTAGCCAATTTAAAAACATCATCAAAAAAATCAGAACTAATAAGGGTTGATTTTCGGCAATAGTTTGCTTAATAAAAACAATATCAAAACCTTCAATGGCTTGTTTATTTGTGAGTTGATGGTACAAAAAGTACAATGCAAATCCTACAATTGTAATTTTTAATAGAAACCCAAGCGTTTTTTTGGAAAGCATTGTTTAGTTTTGTGTTGCAAATATACTTAAAGATAACAATTGCTGACAGATAAAATTATATTAGGAATAGACCCAGGAACAACCATTATGGGTTATGGCCTAATCCACATCAAAGGAAAAAATATGGAACTCTTGCAGATGGACGTTTTACATTTGGCAAAATTAAGCTCTCATGAGTTGAAACTAAAACGAATTTTTGAGAGAACATTAGCCATGATAGATGAGTATAAACCAGATGAGTTGGCAGTGGAAGCTCCTTTTTTTGGAAAAAATGTGCAATCTATGTTGAAGTTGGGAAGAGCACAAGGAGTTGCCATGGCAGCTGGGCTATACAGAGATATCCCAATTTTTGAATATAGCCCCAAAAAAATAAAAAAATCAATTACCGGAAACGGAAATGCTTCCAAAGAGCAAGTGGCAGCTATGCTAAAATCATTGTTGACAATAAAAGAAATGCCGAAACATTTGGATGCAACTGATGGATTGGCTGCTGCTGTTTGTCATTTTTTTCAAAGGAATGTAGGCCTGAAAGGGAAAAGTTATACCGGCTGGAAAGCTTTTGTGAAAGATAATCCTGATCGTCTGAAATAATTATACTGCTCTTCTTATTTTTTGGGCAATTTTCTCAAATTCTTCAGGTGAAAATTTGAGTTTTGGTTTTTCAAAATTGATGTTAGTCATATTTTTTAATGGCACCAAATGAATATGAGCATGGGGCACTTCCAATCCAATAACTGCCACCCCAATTCTATCGCAATCAAACACCTTATCCATTGCTTTTGCTACCAATTGAGTGAATTGCCAAAGCGCCATAAATTCCTCACTTTCAATGTCAAAAATATAATCGGTTTCTTTTTTTGGAATGACAAGCAGATGTCCTTTTGCTAAGGGGTAAATATCTAAAAAAGCCAAGAACCTTTCGTCTTCTGCTACTTTATAAGCAGGGATTTCTCCAGCAATTATTTTAGAAAATATACTTGACATTTTTTTAAGTCGTTATATCTATAATTTCAAATTTCATCATACCAGTTGGGACTTCTATTTCAGCAATTTCTCCTACTTTTTTACCAAGCAATCCTTTTGCTATGGGCGACTCAACCGATATTTTTTTAGACATCAGATCAGCTTCTGATTCTGGCACAATAGCATAAGTTAGCTCGGCATTATTTTCTATGTTTTTAATGGTAACTTTGGTAAGCAAGTGCACTGAGGAAGTATCTAATTCACTCTCATCCAATACCCTTGCTTGGCTTAATTGTGTTTCTAATTTTACAATCTTTGCTTCCAGCATTCCTTGGGCTTCTTTTGCCGCATCATATTCTGCATTTTCTGACAAATCTCCTTTATCTCTTGCCTCCGCAATCTCTTTGGTAATATTTGGGCGTTCTATATTTTTCAGATGATTCAGTTCATCTTTCAAATTTTGTAGTCCTTGCTTAGTAAAATATTTTATATCGCTCATAATAGTATAACATCATCACAAAAAAAGAATTTCTCCTCTTTTTGAAAAAATTAATTTTAGTTAATTAGAGGTTGATTCTGGCGCCAAGTGTGTGCGACCCCTGGAAAGGATCGGTATGTCGGTAGGAATAATCTACACCAAAAGTTTTACCTCCACCCATTGGTATTTCAATGGTAAATCCTGCACTTGGTCCTCTTAAAGCAGTAGTTCTGGTAGATGGCGTTCTTAATCCTTCTTCTAAAGTGTAACCACACCTTATCATAAACATATCTCGAAAAGAATACTCGCAACCCAATCGGTATTGGTCTTTCTGGAAAGCGTTGGAAGTAAAAGTTCCAGAACCTGTAAGTCGGTGTCTTAAATAAAGCAAATCGTATGCAAGCCCAATATTCAGCAATGATGGCAATTCAAACTCAGCCGATTTATGATTCACTGCCGTTTGGTAATCACCATTTACATAATCTCTAAATGAAAGTCCATCACCTGAAAAACTCATCCTTGGACCAATATTTTTAAGTGAAATACCAAATTTCATATTGTCTTTTGCGCCAGTTACATATTGAATACCAACATCAAAAGCCACTCCACCAGCACGAACATCCGAAATTTGCTCGGATATCATTTTAATGGTAAAACCACCATAAATACTATTAGAAAAAGTTTTGGCATAGGATAGGGAAATATTCATAAATTTAGGTGAAAATGTACCAATTCCTCCATCAGGAAGTTCCACGGTTGTAATTTCAATATCGCCAAAATCCATGGACATAATACCCAAGGCCAACACGCCAGATTCCCCCACTTTCTGTGAGAAACCAAAAGAGTTGACATAGCTCACCGCTTCATTATCGTTATACATCAGCCAATTGGTATGAGAGAAAATAAGCTCTGTTTTACTAGTAAAAGCCAAACCAGCCACATTGATGAACATTCCTTCCAATCCCCTAACACATGCCACATTTGCTCCTGCCCAACCTGAACTTCTAGCCCATGGGTTGATGAGTAATTCGGAAGCGCCTGCTTGTCCGGCTCTTTGCTCATTTCCTGCAAAATTATCTTTTACAGGAAGTATTATTATGGCTACAATTAGAAGTGCTTTTAGCCAATTATTTATTTTATTCATTTCAATAGTATTCATTTTATGTATAATTTAGAAAGTATCCAAGTCAATAGGTCGCATAACGCCAAACCATTTCAGTACTTTTTCGCCAACACCTTTTGCATCCACATGTATTACATAAAGGCCAGAGGCAACAGGAATTCCGAAAGTATTTTTTAGATCCCAATCGATTGATGTCATCTGGTCATTCTTTTTCAACTGCCTTACCAAAGTTCCACTAATGGTGAAAATAGAGATGGTAGCTCTTTCAGGAAGATTAGTAATTTTCATTCTGTTATCAAGCTGTGATGTTTCGTAAGTGGAAAAAGCATAATACGGATTAGGCACTACATTTATCATATCCAGTGCATTTACAGCAGTTGTATGATTTCCTATTTCAGCAACAATATCATCCGTAGAGAATCGATACATTGGGCTAAACTCATTTTCAGGAATTGGGCTAATGGCTCTTACATTACTACTGCCTGAAAAAGAAGTAGTCACAGCTGTAAAAGTATCTCCAGGAGAATAAGAGATTGAATTATGGTTAAGATTAGCACCCATTACAAAATAAGTAGTCCCAATAGTAAGATCATCATTTTTATCTAGTATTGCTGAAGCATTTCTAGTTACATATTGATTGTAGGGTTTGCTTACTCTAAGTTTAACAGTTACATCATTTGCAAGCAAGCTTCTTCCAGGAGCTAATATCGGCATTCCAACCCAAGAAGCATTCCGGAATACTTGCCAAATATTAGCAACATAACCAGGTGAAGTATAATTTTTAAGTTGGTTATAAATCCAAGCGCATTCATCATAGTTTGGACTAACTGTACCATCAATGTAAGTGCTATCTTTCACTACATCAGCAGAACCACTCATTACATAAACAAAATGCTTACCTCCAAGTAAATAATTACCCTGTGAATATACTGCAGGAGGACCAGGGTCATACAATGGCGCCTCATCCGTTACAATATTGGAAGTAGGATTCCATTTCAAATCTCTTCCGTTATCCTCAGTAAGGTAAGAATCCTCTGCAAAAATAATGTTCAATCTTTCTCCGGTTTCCAAATTAATGGCATAGCCAGGAAACCAGCCCATACCCATTGTTCCATCATTTAAAGGATTGCCGTATTTATCAATTGATGGCGATAGTCGTAATCCCATCTTGGTTTGTCCTCCAACTGAAAGCAAATCATCATCTTGTGCTTCAACCACTGCGCATTTCGACCATTTAGATTTATCATCCGTAAATACAATATCCACTGAATGCAAATCAGCCATTTTTACCTGAGCAGTAGTGGAATTGTTATAGCCAGGACCATCTTTATACCAAGATGCTAAATGGTAAGGTGCCCAGGTTCCTCCAGCGTATTCTAAGGAAAAATCAAAGGATCCGCCACCAAAACTAAAGTTATTAAAAGGGACGGAAACATTTTTTATTAAAGCTGTTTCATAAATTCCATTAGGGTCATCAGAGTAATCACTCAATTGGCCATTATCGGAATTTTCATATGTTCCTGCTCTTATCCAATTTAAACCCCAAAAGAAACCATTCTCATCATCTCTATCAGGTACACCTGAAAGCCATCTGTCATTAATGTTTTCAAATTCCATGGAAGAAGAAATCAAACCATTATTAGAGATTAGAAGTGGGTCCTCCCCCGGATTTATACCTTGCTGAATTTTAATGGTAAGCCCTGTGTTTGGAATTAGTTTTTCTGAGCCAACATCAATACCTTTGGTGGAAGACACTACTTCATTTCCGGTAGCTTCATTTGTTAGTACCCATTTTCCGTAAGAGGTAATATTATTCCCTGTATAGATAGGTTCTTCTAAAGTGAAAATGTAAGTTCCTTTTTTCACAGCAACCGGGTCAACCACTGTTACATCAATTGGCCCTAAGCCATTTTTGTATATAGGATATAATGAGCGGTGAGAAGAAGAATTAAGAATCTCATCCACTGTTTCTTGGGTTAGTTCCAAAGGAATATTTCCATTTCCTGTTCCTTCCAATCTTTCTATTTTCACTCCATCCCCAAAAGAAGAGTTAAGTAGAGTGCCTCCAGCTTCTGGCTCAACAAAATGAGGTATTGCACTATAAGTCAGAATATTTCTACGCCCAGCAATATAGGGTTGATTGTGTCCATCATAATCAGGATGGTCTACATCATAAGGGTCAGCATTTTCTTCAGCCTTGTTATAAGCATAGGAAAGTGCTAAATAATAGTAAGTTTTATGGTTTACCAATCGCGTATTTCCCAGTGCAAAGCGGTCTTCTGTTATTTTGAAAGAGTATTCTACTCCATTATCTACCGAACCCTTCATGCCTGAACTTAAAACACCACTTATTTCCTCCACAGGGGTAAACACTCCTAGAATAGGATCGAGATACTGATTGACAATACTTGCTACATCATCTTTTATATCACATCTGAAAACCATTCTTGCTTTATCTACATTTTCTAAATCAGTTACTGTAGTAGTTGCATTTACTAATTGATATACCACATAACCCTGAAACTCGTAATTAGGATTTGTTTGGAGGTTTGCTGGTTTAGTAATATAAGGATCTTTTTCGCTATAACTCTCATCAATATTATTGGAAGATACCCCATTGGAAATAGTAAAAATAAGTTCTTTATCTAATTCTCTAACCCCCAAATCTGGTGCGTCCGGACCATTTAAGATATTAAAGTTATTATCAAAAAGTGCCTGTGCCTCCCTGTCATATACTTTTAATAGTTGCACAGATGCCGTTGGACCGCCCGCTTTTGCTCTTGCCCATATAACACCGACTGTAATATGGTTTACTGCACCCGGCTCTAAGGTAAAAGGACCTGCAGATTGTATAAATCTTCTATCGGCAGGTATATTACCAGCAGTTACTTCAGTCCATTCTCCATTCTGAGGGTACATATCAGGATCAGTTGATCCTGGGAACATAAAGTTACATAAATCTGTAGTAGCTCCAGGACCGTTTCCTTTACCATCTCCTCCATAAGTCATGGGGACATTATCTTTCCAGATACCTCTTAAATAATTGTAAAAATGAGTACCAGTTGTAGGGTTACCTGTTACTGTAAAATCATTGTTATAATAAACAAACTGTGACATAATGATTTCTTCATATTGGATATATTCCCATTGCCCTGTTACTGGATTAATTACCGAATCCATCTCGTCAATAAAACCATCTCTGTCATTATCTATTCCATCATTTATGTCAGCCCTAGGACCTTGGAAAAAATCAACTCCAATGGCTGGTGGGTTAAACCCATAACCTGCAGCCCCTTCATCCTCAGCATCTCCATTGTAGCAAAATCCAAGCCCTAAACCTACATCACAACCCACATAATCATCCAAATACCATCCTAAATCAGGATCCACCCATTGTCCGAAATAAGTATCATTCAGAGGTTGAGTTCCTCTATTGATAATTTTATAATTGTAGAAAGTCATGTCATTCACCTCATTTTCGGCAACAAAAGCAAAGGCTTGTGCATGTATTTCCAAACCGATTGGCTCAGCTTCAGTTTCGGTATGAATATTTCCTTTATCATTAAAAATCCACCATAGCGTTTGATCGCCAAAAAGTTTGGCATTATCATTATTACCAGTCATATTATAATCCGGATAATCTCCATCATAAGGATTGTAAAATCCATCTCCATTGGCATCATGAAAAGGAGCCAAATAAGGATCTTGCCCAGGGCCTCCATGTGCTGGCCATTCCAGAATTTCATCTGGAATCTCATAGGTTGGGTCTTGTGCATCTACATAACGGACAATAAACTCATCCACTTGCGATCTGTCAAGCTTAAAATGTTTGTTATAAGCCAAACATTCTTCATCTGTAATAGAGGCTGTAGTTATATCCAATGGTCCTGGCCAAAAATCATCACCTCCTTGTCTGTAAGTTTGAGCTGCTGCCTTTAATTGCCCTCCATCATCTACTCCACCAATCCAAAGTGCACCAGCAAATAAAGAGTTTTTAAAACCTCCCTTAGGAATTTCGTATTGTGCATCATTTAAATCCCACCACATATCACCACCACCTAATATAGTAGCCCTTACATTGTTCACATCCAAATTGGTTTGTGAAGTGGAAGGCGAACAAGCTGCTGCAATTTTATTTTGCACTGTATTGCTCATTCCTGGGTAAGACACATTTTCTTTGGCTAAAAGATTACCATAGAAAAAGATAAGCGAAATAGCTAAAAGTTGTTTTACTTTATTTTTCATAAAAATTGTATTTTTCTTTAATCTCATTTTTTTATAAATTAGAAACTAATGGTTAATCCTAAGTTCATCATCCTTGGCAAACTATAATTGGAAGGATTATTCACTTTTATTCTGTACAAATCAACAAAAGAAGCAGGATTGTTTTTGGTGTTAATCTCATTCTGAGAGGCAGAAGCCGTAAGATAACCATCATCATCCGGATTACCTGTTGCTCTGTACACACTTATAATGTTTTTGGCATTAAATAAGTTTTGTACTTGCAAATATACATTGACATGTGAGCTTTTTTTATCATTCCACTTTATCTCAAATTCTTTGTTTATTTTGGTGCTCACCCTAGATTGCCAAGGTAAGCGAGAACCATAAAGTGTCCCCTCTAAAGTGGATCGATCGTTAATACCAAAAGCAGCTTCTTGGGTAATATTAGATTGCTTGCTAAATGGCGTACCAGAACCAGCTGAAATAATTGCATTAAATCCTGCCCTTTGCAATATTTTCTTTCCAAAAATAACTGGACCATTATAATTTTTACCAGCACCATAATGAAAATCGACAGCAAGTGAAATAGTGTGGCGTTGGTCAAATGAAAGTGGTGTAGTTGTTCTTAAATTGGGTTGTTCTGTATTTGCTAAACTATATCCAGAAGTAGCAGAAGATCCACTTCCATCCGCAAATTGAAGGGTATAGTTGGCCGTCATGCTTATATTATTTGTTCTTCTTAAATCAAAAGCAACTGACAAACCTTTAACTGTTCCAAAATCCAAGTTTTGCATGGTAAGGTATCTTCCAGGATAAGCCCCTGGCAAGTTCATTACTTGTATCATGTCTCTTAATTCTTTGTAGAAAAGAGAAATAGTTAAAGCCGATTTTAAAGAAAGTGTTTGTGCAAAACCAATTTCGTAATCCACTGTTTTTTCTGGTTTCAAATCCGGATTGTTCAGCAGACCACCAATGTTTTGCTCTAAGAAATAATATTGTGTTGGGCTGAAACGACTTCTTTCTGGAGGCCTTTGTGTAAGCACATCATAGTGTGCAAAAAACTGTGCCTCATCCGATATTGGGAAAGAGAAAGCAATTCTTGGCATGATGATGGTTTGCGGATCGTAATCTTTGAAAGCAGCTGTACTTAAATCTCCATTTACAGCAGCCGTAGGATCTATTACTAAAGGTGCTATTTTACCACCAGCAGCATTTATTAAAATATCAGGATTTGAAATTTCAGCTCCTGTTGCATCATACCAGTTGTCCTCATTTCTATATCCTACAATAGAAGATGGATTTTCAATATCATCTACATATACATAATAGTCCTCCCCAAATTGAGAAAGACTGCCTAAATTTCTTGCTTTTGTTGTATTAGCTGTATAAGTATCGTAAAGCAAGTATTTGTCTTTTAGCACTGGTTGGTTGGCATCATATCTGTCTATTCTTAAGCCTATATTAAAAATAAGGTCTTCAATGGCAAATTTGTCTTGAATATAGCCAGCAGTATAGATTGGTTGGAAAGCCGCAATCGGCCTTGTGTAATTTCCGTTTTTATCTTTTTTAGTTAAGAAATCATTAAAAGATGGTTGGCTTGTGTATCGATTACCTAAATAATCGTAACCATAATAACTCACAAAAGAACCACCATTGTTTAAAAGCTCATCAGCAGAGAACATTTCTAAATCATACATATCCGGACCATAAGAATCAATATCAATCCATTCCACCTGCGACTTATTCAATTGCTTTCGTAAATTTTTATCAAATAACGATTGGTCCTCTGCCACAAAAAGTCGGTCATAATTTACAGTATCTTTATATATTCCATTTTCATCAAACACAGGATACGGATGGCTTAAATCCAATTGGGTAAGGTGCTTGTTTGCCAATTGGCGCATATAGCCCCAAAGCCCAATAGGGTTCACTCCCCAAGATGCATCTGTTCTTTGTTCGTACTCTATCCCAAATGAAAACTCATGGTCGTTAATGTCGGCAGAACCAATTGCCTTAAAAGTGGTTTGCGTTTCGTAATCATACCCATAATAATTATACTCCCTTCCAAAAGGATACCATAGAGAATAGATAGATTGAGTGCGTTCCCCATTTCTAA
>CATMIT010000026.1 GCA_950069165.1 uncultured Flavobacteriales bacterium | reverse complement strand
CAAAAAGAAATTTTAATAAAGCATGATGCCCTCATGGACGGCTATTATAAGGATGAAGCCGAAACCAATAAAACCATAATTGATGGATGGCTACATACAGGTGATGAAGGGGTAATTGATGAAAAAGGTTTTTTAACCATTACAGGTAGAGTAAAAGATATTTTCAAAACATCTAAAGGAAAATATGTTGCTCCTTCTCCAATTGAGATGAAACTTTCTGCAAATAAGAATATAGAACAAGTATGTGTGGTGGGGACTCATATTCCTCAGCCAATTGCGATAATTGTGCTTTCAGGAAGAGGAAAGTCAAAAGCAGATACAGATTTAACTTTAAGTTTGGAGAGAACTTTGGAAGTGGTAAACCCAAAACTAGATAGCCATGAAAAAATTCACAATATTATTGTAGTAAAAGAAGATTGGACAGTGGAAAATAAACTACTTACTCCAACTATGAAAATAAAGCGTAATGCAATTGAGAAATTATATAATGCTAATTATAAAGCTTGGTATGAAGGGGAGAGAATAATTATGGATTAAGCTCTGCCCCACATTTATTACAAAATTTAGCTTCCATTTCATGTCCTTCTGCAGTGCAGTCCGGGCAAACTTGTGTATTTACCTTTTCCTTTCTTTTTCTGGAAAATTCTGCCGTTACAATACCAGTTGGAACAGCAATAATTCCATAACCTAAAATCATTATGAAAGAGGCAACTATTTTCCCAAATATCGTCATTGGAACAATATTTCCATAACCAACAGTAGTAAGAGTAATTATTGCCCAATATATTGAATTTGGAATATTCTCAAAACCATTTGTTCTAGCACCACTTTCAATAACATACATTAATGTTCCTAATATAATAACTAATAATATTACTGAAAGTAAAAAAACGATAATTTTTGGACGAGAAGATCTTAAAGCTATCTGCATTGTATGAGCTCCACGTAAATATCTTGATAGTTTAAAAATTCTAAAAATCCTAATCAGTCTTATTGCTCTAATAACAGATAAAGAATGCGCTGCAGGCAAAATAAATATTAAATAGGTTGGAATAATAGCTAACAAATCTACTATGCCCATAAATGAAAATATATATTTAAACGGTCTATTAACAGCATAAATACGAAAGAAATATTCAATTGTAAAAAGAATGGTAAACCCCCATTCAAAAGCTATTATTAGTTCATGATATTTTCTGTCTATCTCATAAACACTTTCTAACATGACACCTACAATAGAAAGGAGAATAGCTGCTAACAGAATAATATCAAATAATTTACCATTTGTAGTATCTGCTTCAAAAATAATTTCGTGAATTTTCTGCCTGAATGAGTTGGTATTATTATTTTCCATAAGAATAATTTAATCTAAATTGGCTAATTCCTTTTTTATAAAATTAGCCAATTCTTTTACATAATCGGCTGAGAAATCAAATTTGATTCCAGCTGTTTCATAAATTTCAGAAATACTTTTGGTATAACCCAATTTCAATGCTTCCATATAATTGTCTAATCCGTTCTCTCCCAATTTTTTGTAAGAACGCCACATAGCAATTGCACCTAATTGTGCCATTCCATATTCAATATAGTAGAAAGGAACTTCATAAAGGTGCAATTGTCTTTGCCATAGGCTGGCTTTCACATTTTCATTTCCATCCCAATCAATTATTTGATTTCCTAATGCTGCAGAAATTTCCAACCATTTTTCTTTCCTTTCTTGTGCAGTATGTTTATTGGTATAAATCCAATGTTGGAATTTATCAATAGAAGCTATCCAAGGCAATCCTTCCAATACTTTTTCTAGTTGTTCTAATTTAGCTCTTTTTAATTCCGTTTCATCAGCATAAAATACATCCCAATGATCCATAGATATTAGTTCCATGGACATGGATGCCAGTTCAGCCACTTCAGAAGGGGTGCTTTTGAATTCCGTCATAGGTAAATCTCTACATAAAAAGGAGTGTACAGCATGCCCACCTTCATGCATCATAGTGATTACATCTCTTTGAGAACCTACAGCATTCATATAGATAAAAGGAACACCTATTTCATAAAGTGGGTACATAAAACCTCCTGGAGCTTTCCCATTTTTTGATTCTAAATCCAAATGCTTCATTGCTTTCATAGTGGAAAGACACTCGCCAAAATAAGGTCTTAACCTATTGAAACATTCTACTGATAAATCAGTCAGCTGAGTTCCTCCTTCAAATGGTTTTAAAGGTGCAAAACCATCAACATCAACAGCTGTGTCCCAAGGTTTGTATGAAGTATATCCTAATTTATCTTTTCTTTTTTGTTCGAATGAATTGATAATAGGAACGATTTCTTGTGCAATAGCATCATGGAAATTAAAGCAATCTTTAGGTGTGTAATCAAAACGTCCCATAGCTGCAAACATATAATCACGATAATTATCAAAGCCAGCATTTTTCGCAATTTGTTGTCTTAAAGCAATTAGTTCATCAAATAAATCATCCAATGCTTTTTCGTCTTGCAATCGTCTAGTACTGATTTTATTGTAGATCTCTTCTCTTTTTACTCTATCCGTACTTTTTAATAATTGTGCGGCTTTTTGCATGGTCAATTTCTCACCATTTACCTCTATTGACATCTTTGCAGAAATAGCACCATATTCTTGTTGCTTTTGTTCCATTGTAGTAAATAAAGGAATGTTTTCTTCACGGAAAATCTCAATTTCTTTGTTTACACTTCTTAAATAAATGCGATATTTTTCCCTCTCTAAATCATTAAGAAAACGACTCTCCACTAATTTTACATTTAGTTTGTGAGAATAAGGAGCAGTTTTTGGTGCAATTTCTTTAATCCAAAACGAAAATCGTTCTCCCAATTTTTTATCAGTAGTATCAATATTCATTTTGATGTAACGCCAAGCCATATCCTCTTCCAAAACGGCTTCTAGTTCAGAACGGTCTAACATCCATTTTTCTAATTCATTTGCATTAGATATTTTTCTTTCTACTAAATTATCAAACAGTGATTTTATCTTTCCCCAAGAATCAATTACTAAATTTTCAGAAACAAATTTCCTTTTTGGGCGTGTTGGTATTGCGATAGTAGTTTGCATAATTATACTTTTTCAGTAGGTTCTTTCTTTTTTGGAGTTTTCTTTTCTGCTTTTGGCAACTCAATTAAACCAGCAGTTTGCAAAACATTATACCATTGTATTACTTTTTTAATGTCAGAAATATACACCCTCTCTTCATCATAATTAGGTAAAATTTTTGCAAAGTATACTGTTAATTCTTCTTTGGATACTTTATGACTTATACTTTGTTTTTCGTTTTCCTTTTTAGCAATATCATCAAAAATCTCTGACAATGGCTTGGTGTCATCATAAGTGTAAACACCAATTTCATCCAAAGTATTCGCTTGTTGTCTGGCAGTTAAAGGGATTCTCTTTTTGTCGGTTAAATTCTCAACAATCACTGCATTTTTTCCTTGCGAGATTACTTTAAATAATCCGGACTTCCCTGTAACAGAAATAATTCCTTCTAAGTTCATTTTAATTTTTTTAAAGTGCAAATTTACATTTTTTTAAGATTAAAGAAGGAAAAGCTAATTAGTAATAAAAATTGTATTATTGAATTTTTAATTTTATGATTTTATCAAAAATAAAAAATAGGAAAGAAGTTTTCGCTTGGTCGCTTTACGATTTTGCTAATCAACCCTTCACCACAATCATTGTAACTTTTATATATAGTGCTTTTTTTGTGAAAGTGATAGCTCCAAATCCTCAAATAGGAACAGCAATGTGGGCAAATGCAATTGCAATTACAGCAATTATAGTATCTGTTTTATCACCAATACTGGGTGCCATTGCTGATAAAGGTGGTTACCGAAAATTCTTCCTTATTTTGTTTACTTGGATTTGTGCCGTGTTTTCCGTTCTTCTTTTTTTTCCGGAGGCTGGTGATGTGTTTTTGGCACTCACCCTTTTTATAATTGCTAATATAGCCTTTGAAATGGGTACGGTTTTCTGTAATTCCTATTTACCTGATTTATCTAATAAAGAAAATAGTGGAAGTATTTCTGGCTTTGCTTGGGGATTGGGTTTTGTTGGGGGTTTATTAGCTTTGTTTTTAGCACTTTTTCTATTTGATATAAATAATCCTCTTGAGCTTAGAAAGATTAATATTTTGGCTGGTATTTGGTTTGCTATTTTTAGTATTCCTACTTTTATGTTTTTAAAAGATAGAAAGAAAGAAAAACTCACCAAAAAACACATTAGCGATTCATTTTCTACAATAAGGAAAACTTTTAACTCTATTACATACTACAAGCAAATATCTCAATTTTTAATAGCTCGTTTATTCTTTAATGATGGACTAGTTACTATTTTTGCATTAGGAGGAATTTATGCAGTTGGAACTATTAATTTTACCTTTGAGGAAGTAATGCTTTTAGGTATTGTGTTGAATACTGCGGCCGGATTTGGCTCCTTCTTATTTGGTTATTTGGAAGATAAAATTGGTGCAAAAAGAGTAATTAATATTTCCTTAATTGTTCTGATTATTGCAACTCTCATTGCGTATTTTGCGCCAGAGAGTAATTCTCCAAAAGAAATGTTTTGGGTTGCGGGTGTGCTCATTGGCTTAATGGTCGGACCAAACCAGTCCTGTAGTCGTTCGCTTATGTCTCAACTCACTCCAAAAGAAAAACAAAATGAATTTTTCGGATTTTTTGCACTTACCGGGAAAGCTACTTCCTTTTTAGGCCCTCTTCTTTTCGGATTTATTACTTTAAAGTATTCACAACAAATGGCACTTTGGGTAGTGATTATTTTATTTGTTGTTGGTTTATTTCTTTTTAATAGAATTACTTTTACAAAAAGCAATAACTTTGTAAAATGAGATTTTTTTTAATACTTAGTTTGCTAGTAATGACTTCTTGCACCTATAACGAATTATCCGTTTGTGAAACAGATAATCCTTCTTTTAACGACTGTGTAGAACCAATCTTTGAGAAGAACTGTATAGGGTGTCATTTTCAAAATAACTCTAATGGAATAATGCCCTTATCAAATTTCCAGGAAATTCAGTATAATGTGATTAACGGAACGGTTATTGAAAGTATAAAAAGAGAAGTTGGATTTATGCCAAAGAATGGGGAAAGATTAAGTGCAGAGGAAATATTAATTATTGAAAACTGGAAAGAAAATGATGCGCCAAATAATTAGTATATTTTTATTCCTGATTTGTTTTTATGCAAATGCCCAACAATATTTAGCAAAAGATGGAACAATTACCTTTTTTTCTAAGGCGCCAGTGGAAGATATTTCGGCCATAAATAATAAAGTTTCTGCCGTTTATGATGCTAAAACCAAAGCGTTAGTTTTTCAGTTAAACATTACAGATTTTATATTTCCAAAATCCTTAATGCAAACACATTTTAATGAAAACTATTTGGAATCGGACATTTATCCTAAATCTACTTTTGTAGGAAAAGTAACTGAAAATAAAAATGGGAAGGCAAAAGTAAAAGGAGAATTGACAATCCATGGAGTTACTAATGAAATAATAACAGAAGGAAAACTTCAAATCATAAATGATAATGTAATAATATCTTCTGAATTTGTTGTAAAATTAAAGGAGTATAAAATTAAAATTCCTAGAATTGTAATGTATAATATTGCAGAAGAAATAGAGGTTAAAGTAAATATTGAATTCAAAAAACAATGAATAAAATTATAGTAATCCTAATAATGTGTCAAAGTCTTTTTACAAAGGCACAAGATAATTTATTGTCTATGCTTGTCTCGGAGGATAAGCCAATATATATTAGCTCTACCTTTAAAGGGAAAAAAGTTGTAAACGGACAATCAGTAGAGGTGTTATCTAAAGGGGTTTTACAATTTCAAATTCAACATAGGTTTGGCACACTAAATTCTGGTTTTTACAATTTATTTGGTTTAGATAATTCCCAAATCAGATTAGGTTTTGACTATGGGATTAAGGATTGGATGAGTGTAGGAATTGGAAGGAGTTCGGAACTAAAAACAATTGATGCAAGTGCCAAGATTAGATTAAAAAGACAATCTAAAGGCAGTAAGGAATTCCCTTTTACTATTGCAACAAATTCTGCTATTTTCATTAAACAATATAGATGGAGCGAAACGAATGAAGAAGCTTTTGAGATGAGCAATCAACTCAGTTTTTCCCATCAATTACTTATTGCCAGAAAAATAAATAGAGATTTATCTGTTCAGCTTTCCCCAACTTTGGTGCATTATAATTTGGTAAACTATGCAGAAAAAAATGATAGAATTTCCTTAGGATTTGGCGCAAGACAAAAGCTAACAAATCGAATTTCGGTAAATGCAGAATATTTTATGCAGATAAACGGAAAAATAAATAATGATGTACTTTCCTTTGGTTTTGATATTGAAACGGGGGGGCATGTTTTCCAGTTGCACCTAAGTAATTCTCCAGCCATGATTGAGTCATCATTTATTCATGAAACTAAAGGCGATTGGGAGCAAGGCGATATTTATTTTGGATTTAATATCTCGAGAGTATTCACCATTAAAGAAAATAAGTAACACCTAAATGCAAGAAGCCAAATATGACATTGCAATTGTAGGCGGAGGAATAGTTGGCTTGGCTATTGGCTATCAAATCCAGAGAGAATTCCCAAAATTAAACCTTATCATTTTAGAAAAGGAAAAAGAATTGGCTTTTCATCAAACTGGAAGAAATTCTGGGGTTATCCACTCCGGATTGTATTATAAACCAGATTCTTTTCGTGCGAAAAACTGTGTTAAAGGAAGAAAGCAATTGATTCAATTTGCAAAAGAGAACAATATAAAATATGATATTTGTGGTAAAATTGTATTAGCAGTAACAAATCAGGAAGCTACCCAATTAGAACATTTAAAACTTAATGGTGAGCAAAATGGCTTAGTAGATTTAAAAATACTAACTCCTCAAGAGTTCAAAAAGATTGAACCAAACGCAGAGGGGATTGCTGCTCTCTCAGTTCCTCAAAGTGGAATAATAGACTATAAAGAAGTTTGTAATAAGTTTGCAAAATTGATAAAACAGATGAATCCTAATAGTAAAATAGCTTTAAATTGTGAACTGTTGGATATTGATGACGGGCTGTTGTTTTCAACAAAAGGAAAGTTTAAAGTAGAGCATACTATTTTTTGTGGAGGATTGTTTTCCGACAGATTAGCCAAAAAAGACAAGGTAAAATTAGACATGCAGATTGTTAGTTTTAGAGGGGATTATTACCAGCTATCCGACCTGTCAAAAAGCAAAGTAAATAACCTGATTTATCCTGTTCCTAATCCTGAATTTCCTTTTTTGGGCGTTCATTTTACCAGAATGATGAATGGGGATATTGAATGCGGTCCAAATGCAGTTTTTTCTTTTAAAAGAGAAGGTTATAAAAAAACAGACTTTTCATGGAAGGATTCCTTAGAAGTACTTAGTTTTATAGGCAGTTGGAGGTTGTTCATAAATCATTGGAAATTTGGTTTGAAAGAATATAAAAGGGCGTTCTCAAAAGTTTTATTTTTGAAAGAATTACAAAAGATGATACCAACTTTGAAAATAGAGGATATTATAGTGGGGAGAAGTGGAGTGAGAGCAATGGCATTATGCAATGATGGAGAGATAATTGATGATTTTAAAATTGTGCAAAACAAAAATAATTTACATATTTTGAATGCTCCATCTCCGGCTGCAACTGCTTGCCTTGCAATAGGGCAGCAGATAATGGAAAAAGCGAAATTACAGTTTAATTTGAAAAATTAAATATGATAAAATTTCTTGGATTATTATCTAAAAAGAAAAAGATAAGCTCTGTAAAAACGGCTAATCTTCTTGTTACTACTCTTGATGAAGTTATTGTAAATGGCTTTGTAGAGATACAAGATTTTATTAATAACAATAATAATTTGGAAAGAAATCCTAATCTAACAGATAAAGATATTAGGTGGTTTCGGCTTATTGTTTTTGTTGGAAACCTAAAAATGATTCCTTCCTTTTTTGATGAGGATCAGGCCCAGCAATTGCACAATCAGCTTATTGATATTATGGCAGAAAAAATGGAAGGAGAAAATGATATTGCATTTGAACAATTAGTAGATTATGAAACTTATTTATCCGATCTTTTAAGAAAGTCGGACAATTGCATTGAGGCTATGGCAACTGCCGTTTTTGATAAATACAATATCAATGATTTTCAGGTGAATTTATTCAAACGGAAAAATGAACCAAACCCTATTTTCTTTCAGGAGTTAAAAAACCTTATGACACATTTTATTTGGAATTGGGAAGACTATCTTGGTAATCACAAAATTACTGCTTAAATCCCAGTATAGTTGAATGGCGTAATAGCCAATAATTCTTTTTTAACCTTTTCAGAAATTTCTAAATTATTGATAAAATTAGCAATGCTTTCAGCATTTATCTCCTTATTGGTCCTGGTAAGTTCTTTGAGCGTTTCATATGGGTTAGCAAACCCTTCTCTTCTTAAAATAGTTTGAATGGCTTCTGAAACCACTGCCCAGTTTTTCTCCAAATCAGCATCAATGGCTTGTTTGTTTAGCAGTAATTTATCCAATCCCCTCTCCAAAGACGAAAAAGCAATAATACTGTGACAAAATGGAACACCAATATTTCTTAATACAGTGCTATCGGTCAAATCCCTTTGCAAACGAGAAATTGGCAATTTAGCAGATAAGAAATTAAAAACTGCATTGGCCATTGCCAGGTTGCCTTCTGCATTTTCAAAATCAATTGGGTTTACTTTGTGTGGCATAGCTGATGAGCCAATTTCTCCTTCTTTTATTTTTTGTTTGAAATAATCCATGGAAATATAAGTCCAGATATCTTTTGCGAAATCAATTAAAATGGTGTTGATTCTACTCAAATTATCCATCAGAGCAGCTAAATTATCGTAATGCTCAATTTGTGTGGTGGTTTGTTGCCTTTGCAAACCAAAAACAGAAGAGGTGAAATTGTTTGCAAAATTAACCCAATCAATTTCTGGGTAAGCTAGGTGATGTGCATTAAAATTACCTGTAGCACCACCAAATTTTGCAGAGAAAGGAATCTTGTTTAAAAGGGCTAACTGATTTTCTATTCGCTCAACAAAAACCATTATTTCTTTTCCTAATTTGGTTGGAGATGCCGCTTGTCCATGTGTTCTTGCCAACATTGCTACTTCTTTCCACTTTTTTGCATTTACTTTCAGCTTTGCCACTATCTTTTTGATTTGAGGAAGATAATTTTCGTTCATAGCATTTTTAATCGATAGTGGTATAGCAGTATTATTTATATCTTGTGAGGTAAGTCCGAAATGGATAAATTCTTTAAAATCTTCTAATCCTAATTTATCAAATTTTTCTTTAATAAAATACTCAACAGCTTTTACATCATGGTTTGTAATTGCCTCAATTTCTTTAATTTTTTTGGCATCTTCATTATTAAAGTCAGTATATAATTTCCTTAAAAGTTGGATTTTTTTAGCTGGAAACTCTTTTAGCTGTGGTAAAGGCAAATTGCAAAGCGCAATAAAATATTCCACCTCAACCAAAATCCTATATTTAATCAGAGCTTCTTCAGAAAAATACTGCTTTAAACTTTCTGTTTTTTTGCTGTATCTTCCATCAATTGGCGAGATGGCTGATAATGCATTAAGTGCCATATTTCTATTTTTTTAAGAAGTTGCAAATTTACTAAATAATTGCATTATAAATCTGATTTTGGTAAATCATAAGTTTCAGTGTTTTTAAGTGTTTTCTTTTCTTATTTTTGAAAAATGGATTTTTTAATCATAACTATTGTTAGCATACTAATGCTAATAGGCCTAATTGGCTGTATAATCCCTGCCCTTCCGGGTCCACCCATTTCTTTTTTAGGACTTTTGGTTTTTCATTTTTTTACTTCTTTTAGTTTGGAGACCGACATTTTATGGCTGTTATCTGTAATTGTTGTTGCCATTACTTTTTTAGATTATTGGCTACAAGTGTATGGAGTAAAAAAGTTCGGAGGAGGAAGAAAAGCAATAAACGGAACTATTTTAGGTTTGGTTTTAGGGCTATTACTTTTCCCACCATTTGGCGTAATAATTGGTCCCTTTATTGGTGCATTTTTAGGAGCAAAAATGGAAGCAAAGGAAGATATAAATAGGGCGATAAAAATTGCATTGGGTGCATTGGCCGGATTTTTGGGTGGAACGGTTCTTAAATTTGCGTTAAGTATTTACATTACTATCTTGTTTGTTAATCAACTATTAAGTATTTTCTGATGAAATATAAACTCTCGGTAGTTTCTTACCTTAATACTCTTCCATTTATTTATGGATTAAAACAAAGTGAATTAGATAAAAAGCTGGACATTAGTCTGGATATTCCTTCCACTTGTGCCGATAAACTACTTTCTAATAAAATAGATATTGGTTTGGTTCCCATTGTTGTTTTAAAGCAAATGCATAATGCCCACATTGTTTCCGATTTTTGCATTGGGGCTGATGGGGCGGTTGATACTGTTTGTCTTTTTTCGGATGTTTCAATTGAGGAGATAGAAAGTATTTTTTTAGATTACCAATCCAAATCCTCAGTGGAGTTGCTGAAAATATTATTGAAAGAATATTGGCAGGTATCTCCAAAATTAATTAAAGCAAAAGCAAATTATGAAAAGCAAATAAAAGAGGAAAAGGCAGGGCTAATTATTGGAGATAGGGGTTTTCAATATCAAAACAAATTTAAGTATGTTTATGATTTATCAGCAATTTGGAAATTATACACAGGTCTGCCTTTTGTTTTTGCCTGTTGGGTAGCTAATAAAGAAATTGATGAAAAATTTATTTCTCAATTTAATAAAGCCCTAAAATTTGGAGTTAATAATATTGAAAAATCTATTAAGTCTCTTGCTGCTACTTATAGCCATTGCATAAACCCAACTGATTATTTAAATAATAAAATTTCCTATCATTTAGATGAAGAAAAAATAAAGGGAATGGAGTTGTTTTTAAAAAAAATTTAATCCTCCATTTTTTTCATCCTTCTATAATCAATACACCCATCCACAAAACTTTCAAATTCTTTCAATGCTTTTGGGGCGCCATAATAATCGATAACCCTTTTTTCGTCTTTTCCATTTTTTATAAAAGTAATGGTTTTAGGTAGGTCAGTTATGTTAGCAGTGTATTTGTCCTCCAATTCAAAAAAGCCAATTTCAACTGCTTTTTTTAGGATGTAGTTTATTGTTTCTCGGCTTACAGTAAATGCATAATCCCCCATTTTATCTACAAATCGTTCCCCATGATAAAAGGCTGATCCATCAGAAAAAATTTCCATTTTGTAAATAGGACAAGTTCCATAGCATGGTGTTCTTTGCAAGGAAATAATAAGTTCTTTTTTTACTTCTTTTACTTTTGTTTCTGTGCTGTTTTTACTACTTCCACAAGCAAATAAAACATAAATGATAAGGAGGTAAAAACGATTCATTATTTCTTTCTGTTTTTCATTTTTTTCTCTTGATTTCTTTGCATTTCTTCTAGCTTTTTCTGAAATTTAGATTTGGGTTTTGCTGGTTTCTTTTTATTGACTTCCAATTGTGCCAAAATTGCATCCTCATCAATAAATCGTTTCATGAAATACTGCTGGGAAAAAGTAAAAATATTTGCTAAGAAATAATAATAGGAAAGAGCTGCTGCATAATTGTTAAAAAATCCTAAAAACATCACTGGCATAAGGTACATTATCCACTTCATTTGTTCCATTTGTCCTCCCATGGATTGACTATTCATTTTGGTATACATGATTGTAGATATCGTCATTAAAAGGGTAAACAAACTAACATGATCACCATAAAAAGGAATATCCCAAGGTAGATCCAATATGGAGTCATAAGAGGATAAATCATCTGCCCAAAGGAAGCTTTTTTGCCTTAATTCGATTGAAGCAGGGAAAAACCGAAACATGGCAATAAGTATTGGAAATTGGACAAGCATAGGCAAGCATCCACCCATGGGGTTTACCCCAGCTTTTTTATAAAGAGCCATTGTTTCCTGTTGCGCTTTCATTGGTTCTTTCTTTTTGTGCTTTTCTGTAATTTTATCAATCTCTGGCTTTAACACTTTCATTTTTGCTTGAGAGAGATAGGCTTTATAGGTAAAAGGCGAAAGCGCTAGTTTAATAATGATTGTAAGCAATAAAATAATCAGACCATAATTGCTCATATACTTACTTAAGAAATCAAAAATATTGATAATGATGTATTGGTTTACCCAACCAAAAATCCCCCAACCTAGTGGAATTAATTCTTCAAAACCAGCATTGTGTCTTTTTAATTCTTTAAAATTGTTAGGCCCAAAATAAAACGAGAAATTAAGTTGCTCATTTGTTTTATGAAGATAAGACAATTCAAAATGGGCACTTAAATTTTTAATGTATTTCGAGTTTTCATTTTTATCAGAAACCAAATTAGTTGGCTTTTCAAAACCATTTTTTGCGATAAAAATGCAACTGAAAAACTGCTGTTTGAAAGCAACCCAGGATAATTTGGAATTTATTTTTTCTTCATCTGATGAAGTTAAACTTAAATAATCCACTTCTTTGTCAGCTTGGTATTGGTAATAAATCCCAGTATACATATCTTGGTTAGATTTGCTCTTTTCTGTTTGTGGTGTTTTCATTTCCCAGTCCAAATTCATGTAGTTCACACCTGATGGAATGAGGTTTTCCATCCCTACTAAATGGATGTCAAAATCAACGAGATAATCTTCATTTAGGGTATAAATATATTCAACATAGTGGTTTGCATCAGCTAGAAGTTTCATGCTTAAAGTATTCCCATTTTTACTTGACTCAAAATATAAATCAGCAGTATTTATGCTGTGTCCAGTTGTGAATTGTAAGTTAAACCTTGATGAATCTTTATCGAAAAGTGATAAAGGCAAACTATCATGGGTTTGAAATTCTTTTAAAATAACAGAGGTAATCCTTCCTCCCCTGTTAGAGAAAAAGATTTTTATTTTCTCATTTTCTAATATTGTTTCGTGCTCTTTGCCATTTACCGTATTTGCAAAAATTCCATACTGATTAACATATTGCTTATTAATAATAGAATCGACAATTGCATCTGCAATAATTTCGGTTTCCTTTTGTGCAATGTTCAGCTCATAATTTTCAACAGCAACTGTTGTAGGCACTTCCTTTTCTGTTACTTCTTCTGATTGGGGAAAGAAATAAGTATTAAAAATAATGAGAATAAATCCCATTAATAAAAGTCCTATTAAAGAATTTTTATCGTATTGCTTCATTAGTTTTTCTGATTAAGACAAGCTTTTATAAAATCGATAAACAAAGGATGAGGAGTAGAAACCGTGCTTTTATATTCAGGATGAAATTGCACGCTAATAAACCAAGGATGTTTTGGAATTTCCATAATTTCAACCAAATTGCTATCCGGATTTATTCCTGTAGCCGACATTCCTGCTTTTTCAAAAGCTTCCAAATAAGTATTGTTGAACTCGTATCTGTGTCTGTGTCTTTCCTTAGTAGAATTTTGTTTGTATGCTTTTTTGGTTTTCGTACCATTTTTGATATTACATGGATATGCTCCCAATCGCATTGTGCCACCTTTATTAATTATTTTTTTCTGCTCATGCATAATATCGATTACTGGATATTTTGTTTTTGGGTCAATTTCGGTGGTATGGGCTTTTTTCATCCCAATTACATTTCTTGCAAATTCAATAACGGCACACTGCATACCAAGGCAAATTCCTAGAAAAGGAATGTTATTTTCTCTCACATATTTAATAGCAAGAATTTTCCCTTCAATACCTCTATCCCCAAAACCAGGGGCTACCAAAATACCATCTAAATCCTTAAACTCTTTTTTTATATTTTTAGCATTTATTTTTTCAGCATGAATCCATTTCACCTTAACAGCACAATTATGAGTTGTACCAGCATGAATAAATGATTCTGTAATGGATTTGTAAGAATCTTTTAGTTCAATATATTTCCCAATCAGTCCTATACAGACTTTCTTTTTTGGATTTTTTAGTTTCTTTAAAAAACTATTCCAATTGTCCAGATTTAGTTTGGTAGAATCATTCAAGTTAAGTTTTTTCAAAACTACTTTATCTAGGCCTTCATCCAACATTTTTATTGGCACTTCATAAATAGATTCAACATCAATAGCTTCAATAACCGCCTCTTTTTCCACATTACAGAAAAGAGCAATCTTTCTTTTAATATCTACGCCCAATTCGTGCTCGGTTCTGCACACCAAAATATCTGGCTGAATACCAGATTCAAGCAGTGTTTTTACAGAATGTTGAGTGGGTTTTGTTTTCAATTCTCCTGATGCCCTAAGGAAAGGAACTAATGTTAGATGAATAAATAAAGAATCATTTCCCAACTCCCATTTTAGTTGTCGAACCGCTTCAATGTAAGGTAATGATTCAATATCTCCCACCGTTCCGCCAATTTCAGTAATGACAAAATCATACTTTTCTGTATCGCCCAAAAGCTTTATACATCTTTTTATTTCATCTGTAATATGCGGAATTATTTGAACCGTTTTCCCTAAATAAGAACCCTCTCTTTCCTTATTGATAACGGTTTGATAAATTTTTCCAGTAGTCACATTGTTGGCTTGTGAGGTTGGAGTATTCAAAAATCTTTCGTAGTGCCCCAAGTCCAAATCGGTTTCTGCTCCATCTTCTGTTACATAACATTCGCCATGCTCGTATGGGTTCATTGTTCCCGGATCCACATTTATGTAGGGGTCCAATTTTTGAATCGTTACGGCATATCCCCTTGCCATTAAAAGTTTTCCTAATGATGCAGATATGATTCCTTTACCAAGTGATGATGTAACACCACCTGTTACGAATATGTATTTTGTAGGAGAAATACTCACAATTTTTTGACAAATTAATTGTGGCGAAAATACTAATTATTCCTATTTAAAAAAGAAAGTGAATGTTTAAAAAGTAATACTCGCCCCAATACTTGGCATAATGGGTAACTGATTAACTCTTTCGTATTTAATTCTGTTGAAATAGAAAATATTTTCCCTATTGTAAACATTGGTAAGAGATGCACTAATATCCAAATCAGATTTTTTAGCAACCTTTATTGTTTTTGAGATGGATAAATCCAAGCGGTGATAATATGGTAAACGCCCTTTATTTAGTTCGGCATATATGATTCCTGGCTCACCCCCATCTTCTGGTAGTGGAGTGTTTACGCTTGTATAGTCGGTATTTATACCATCCTGGAAATTTAGGAGTTCATAAAACCCTTGCGTTTGTGTGAATGGAAATCCTGAACCCAAATTCCAGCGCACATCTGTCTTCCACGAATTGTTTCTTCCAAAGGAATAACTTGCTACTAAATTCACATTGTGTCTTCTGTCAAAATGTGGAGCGTATTCCATCACACCATCATCTCTACGCACAAAACCTAAAGAGTAAACGCCCCAAAGGTAGAGTTGCTTATTGCTGTATTTAATCAAAACATCTACCCCTTGTGCATAGCCAGTTTCAATGATAAAATCGTTATCAGAATTAGAAATTTTGTTTCTGTTGATGTTAGTTTGTTGGGTAAAATTCTTTCTATAACCCTCAATACTAAAATCCAGATTTGTTCCTAAATCATATTCAATTCCAACAATAAAATGGGTTGCCTTTTGCAATTTGTGAGGGTAGTCCTCTCCGTTTGCTTTTGTTGGTATATTATCAGGCCCTGAGATAAAACCATAAAACAGATTCACTACATCTCTATCTGATACTGTACTTAATATATTTTGCGAATAAATTCCAGTTGCCAGTTTCAAACGTAATTTGTCAGTCGCATTGTATTTCATTCCAAATCTTGGTTCAGGTGAAAATCCTAGTGTATATTTTTGAATTCTAAATCCTGGCTCAATAATAAAACGAGTAGAGGTGTATTGGTAATTTACATAAGCGGAAAATTCAGAAGTATTTTCATCTTGTTCAATAATAGAGTTGACCGAGTTATAAGTAGTAAAATCAGTTTCAAATCCCAATACATCAAAGCCGTATTTTACTTTTCCTTTTGCTAAAAAGTAAGTAAAGTCAAATCCTAAATTAAAGCCAACAATTTCACTTGAACGCATTTTTTCTGCTTCTTCTTTCATAGTTATACTGTAATTAGAAAAAGCAAAATTACCTTCAATCAAGATTGGTGAATTTCCAGGAACAAGTATAAAATGGCTTCCAACTCCTTTGGAATCCCACTTTAAATCGGAAATATATTGGTAGTTTACTTGGTCGGTAAAGTTAAATCCAAAGATGTTTAGTTTGCTTCCGTTTCCTCCATGGAATGATAGTTTTCCGTATAAATCGGTATAAGAATAAGGCAGTCCTTTTTCATCAAAATAAAGAATTGGATGTTTGTAAAAAAGTTCTGAACTTTTGTTTAAGTAAGAAGTTTTTCCAGAAAATACAAAAGATGATTTTTTACTTTTGCTAAGCGGTCCTTCCATAAATAGTTTGGAACCAAAAGTACTGGCTGAGAATTTTCCTTCAAAATTTTTCTTGTTTCCGTCAATGGTTTTTATATCCATAATGGAAGATATTCTGCCGCCATATTCTGCACTAAAACCGCCAGTGTAAACTTCCGTATTTCTGATAATATCGGTATCAAAAACCGAGAATAATCCAATGGAATGAAAGGGGCTATATACCACCATTCCATCAAGTAAAACTTTATTCTGGACGGGAGAACCACCCCTAATATAAAGCTGTCCGCCTTGGTCGCCTGTAAAAACCACTCCAGGAACAATTTGTAAATATTGCGCTAAATCAGGTTCACCACCAATTGTAGGAATCATCTCCATGTCTTTTGGCGTTATTTTAATTACTGCAGCATTTACTTCTGTTTTCATTTCTTGTCTTTTTGCCGAGACCCTCACTTCTTCCAATTGTATGCTAGATTCTTTAAGTTCGAATTTTTTTGTTAGGATTTTACCAGCTGCCAGGAAAATGTTTTCTTGCAGAGAGTCAAACCCTAAATAAGTAATGATTATTTTATAATCTCCAGAAGGAACTTTTGCAATAGAAAAAAAGCCATTTACATCCGTTGGGGCGCCTAAAGTTGTTCCATTGAGAGAAACATTGCAAAAAATTATTGGCTCTCCACTTTCTTTGTCATATACAAAACCTCTGATGGTTCCGTTTTGAGCAAAAACAGAAACAGATAAAATCAGTAATATTATGGTAAAAAGAAATTTATGCATTTTCTTAAAAATTGGGGCAAATGTAATGAAATTAGTGCAGTATTTTATATACAAGTTCTTTTAGTAATTCCCCATCATTTGTGCTAGTGTTATTTACGCCTTTCGATTTTAAATCAGATACTTTAAGTAGGGTGAAAATATCGAATAATTTATTTTGAGAATAGTTATGTGCTGCCCTGTTGTATTGCTGAACGAAATAGGGATTAACTTTTAACTGGGCAGCTACAGAATTTTTGCTTTTATCTTTTAAACTATGATAAGTCATTATTTTTTGAAAGAAGGAAAATAACATACCTAAGGTTACTACAAGTGGATGGGCTTTTGGGTTGGCAGAAAAATGGTTGACTATTTGGTTTGATTTTAAGATGTTTTTCCCGCCTAAGGCTTGCTGAAATTCAAAGATATTATAGTCCTTGCTGATACCGATATTTTTCTCAACA
>CATMIT010000025.1 GCA_950069165.1 uncultured Flavobacteriales bacterium | reverse complement strand
AAAGGAATTATATATGTACGTTTTTCCAAGGACATAATTTCCAGGACGAAGTCCTTCGACTTTCAAGAGGTAAGTGCCGTAACCGGTCGTCCCTCTTTTTCCTTCCCAGACGCCGTGGGAAGGTCGCCATTCTGCTTGGGGTATTTCACCCTTTTGAATATCTTTTGGATCAAGTAGTTTTTGCCTTAAAAGAAGATATCGGTCTTACTTCTGATTTTGATACAGAAGATCCTATCAACTATGCAATTGCAGCTAATACTTCTGATGGAGTGCCTGATCCTGAAGTAGGTTCGAATGTAGTTAACAAATTGGTGTTTTACATGCGGACTTTGAAAGCGCCAACCAGAAGAAATGAAAATGATGTAGATGTAATTGCTGGAGATGAAATCTTTAATCAGATTGGTTGTGTAAAATGTCATATTCAAACCTTAACTACTGCTGAATCAGAGATTGAATCGCTTTCTAATAAGGAATTCCATCCTTATTCGGATTTATTATTGCATGATATGGGTTCACTTTTGGATGATGATTACCCTGAAGCAGGAGCAAAAGGAGGAGAATGGCGTACACCACCACTTTGGGGCTTAGGACTAGCTGATGATAGCCAGGGAGGTACAGCTTACTATTTACATGATGGTAGAGCAACTACATTGGAAGAATCCATTAAAATGCATGCTTATGGTGAGGCTGCTGCCGTAATTGTAAATTATGAAAACTTGAGCAATGGGGATAAAGATAAACTGTACGCCTTTTTAATGTCATTATAATGAAAAGTAGAAGAGATTTTATAAAGGAAACGGCTAGTGCATCAATGGTGATTTGTTGCGGTGTTTCAGCAGTTTCTTTATTGCAATCTTGTACAAGTGCAAAGCAAATTACTGTTGAAATTAGGAATAAAACAATAAGGGTGAGTAAATCAGAATTTACAGATAATTCTTATTTGGTAGTGGCTAATATGGCTTTGCCTGCACCTATATATTTACATAAAATTTCTGATGAAGAGTACAGTGCTTTTTTGATGCTTTGCACACATAATAAATGTGAATTGGATGCTACCTCCAAAATGTTGGTTTGTCCTTGCCATGGAAGCGAATTTGATTTAAAGGGGAATGTTACTGAAGGTCCTGCTGAAGATGCTTTATTGCAGTTTTCAGTAACAGTAAATGAAAATGAAATAATAATAGATTTAAATAAATAAGAATGAAAAATATATTAAAAGTAGCATTATTATTAATAATAATTACTGATGTTAATGCGCAAGAAACTGAAGCGGTTTACGATAGACCATTTATCGATTTAGGGCAAAAAACGGCTATTGGAGGATACTTGGAGGGAAATACCAATTATTTTGCTGAAGATGGGGTAACGGAAGGTTTCTCCATGGAAATGAGAAGATTCAATATCTTTTTATATTCTAAGATTAGTGAAAGAATTCAGTTCTTGTCAGAATTGGAGTTTGATCATGGAACAGAGGAGATTGCATTAGAAACGGCTCAATTGGATTTTAAATTTGGTACAGGGCTTAATTTTCGTGCGGGGATATTGCTACCCGAACTAGGTTTGGTAAACGCAAATCATGATTCTCCAAAATGGGAAATTATTGATCGTCCACTTTCTTCAACTAATTTAATTCCTTCTACTTTATCAGAAGTTGGTTTTGGTCTTTTTGGTAAATTCTATTTGAATAATAATACAGTTTTGTATCATGCTTATGCAACCAATGGTTTGCAGGATGGAATCATTCTTAATGAAGAGGGAAGAACCTTTGTAGGTGGAGGAAAAAGTGAAAAAGCATTTGAAGAAGACAATAATGGAAGGTTATCTTATAATGGAAAACTGAGAATTAAAAACAAAAAGATAGGTACGCTTGGTTTGTCATTTTACAGAGGCGTGTATAATACCTTTGCGCTTGAGGGAGAGATAGTTACAGATGAAAGAAGTGTGCGTATTTATGCAGTTGATTTTATAGTACCTGTATTTAAAGGTGTTATTCAGGGGGAGGTAGTAAAAGTTATGGTGGATGTGCCTATTGATATTGTAGAGATATATTCACAAGAACAGCAAGGTGGTTTTATTGAGATGGTGTATCCTTTATACTCTAGAGAAATGTTTGGGTACGCAAATGCTGTCATTAACACTACCGCTCGTTTTGAACAGTTAGATTACAATATGGGAACCTTCAAATCAACAGGCGGGGAGATAGGAGATGAAGAAACAGCTTTTGTAGCTGGACTTAGTTTTCGTCCAACTGCAAGTACAATATTTCGTGCAAACTATCGTCATCATTTAAAGACTGATATTTTAGGAAATGCACCAGCAATTATGGGTGGTTTTCAAGTTGGTTTTGCTTCTTATTTTTAAAATTAAAAACCGTATTTCTTTTACAAAGAGACTCTTATTAATAAGGTTTTTTTATGTACATAATTTACTTTTGTAAACAAAATATCATTATAATTTAAGTATGGATTTGCAGTTTACAAATAAAATCAATAAATCAATTTAAAGTAATTAGTAATCTAATAGTTAGAGTATTTATATCAAGTGATAGATGTATGTAAAGTAATAAATATATCATAAATAATTAAAATTTAAAAACTAATTTGTAGTTTTGCTGTTAACATTTGTAAATAATAAAATCAATGCACAAAAGACTTAAAAATTGGATGGAATCTAAAGACTTAAAATCATCAGCATTGGCAGATATTATTGGTGTAAACCGTGCTACCATTTCGCATATACTTTCTGGGCGAAATAAGCCAAGTATCGATTTTTTACAGAAACTATTAAGTGCATATCCTAACATTAATGCCAATTGGCTCATTACGGGCATTGGTTATATGCAAGAAAATCAAAAGCAGCAGGAAGTAAAACCATCTAAATCCATAGGGAAAGTGGTCGTTTTTTATGATGATAAATCTTTTGAGGAGTTAAAGGTGTAGATTTTAATCAATCTTGTATTTTTGCTTAAAAATCTTTCATGTATAAATTATTCCGTCCGATTTTATTTCTTTTCAATCCTGAATTTATACATCATATCTCCTTTAAAGTCATAAAAATTGGGGCATTAGTTCCACTTAAAATGTGGACTTGGCGCTTTCTGTTTAAGGTAAGTCATCCTAAATTAGAAAGAGAAGTATTCGGTTTAAAATTTGAAAATCCTGTTGGCTTGGCTGCAGGATTTGATAAAGATGCCAAACTATTTGATGAATTAGCATCCTTTGGTTTTGGATTTGTGGAGATAGGAACTGTCACTCCTTTACCACAAGATGGCAACCCAAAACCTAGGTTATTTCGCTTAAAAGAAGATAATGCACTTATCAACAGAATGGGATTTAACAATGAAGGGATTGAAGGGGCAGTTGCCAGATTAAGAAGAAAGAAATCCAATATTATTATTGGAGGAAATATTGGTAAAAATAAACTCACACCAAATGATAAAGCAGTAGATGATTATGAAATATGTTTTGAGAAACTTTTTCCTTATGTCGATTATTTTGTGGTGAATGTAAGTTCTCCAAATACACCTGGTTTGCGTGATTTGCAAGAGAAAGAACCCCTTACTGCATTACTGAACAGTTTACAAAAGCTAAATAATCAGAAAGAAAAAAGAAAGCCAATCTTACTTAAAATTGCTCCAGATTTAAGTAATGAACAATTAGATGATATCATAGCAATAGTGGCTGACACTAAAATTGATGGGGTTGTAGCAACTAATACAACCATTGGCAGAAAAGGACTTAAAACGGATAAAACTAAGGTGGAGGCCATTGGTAATGGAGGCTTGAGTGGTAAGCCGGTTAAAGCTATGTCAACTGAAGTGATTAAGTACTTAGCGGATAAGTCCAATAGGGCATTCCCAATTATTGGAGTGGGTGGCATCCACTCTGCTGAAGATGCATTAGAAAAACTAGAAGCAGGAGCAACCTTGGTGCAAGTATTTACTGGTTTTATTTATGAGGGTCCTGCACTTATAACAAGAATAAACAAAGCGATACTTAAAAGATGAGTTCTGCAATCAAAATAGTGGAATGTCCAAGAGATGCCATGCAAGGAATCAGTGCGTTTATTCCCACTTCAACCAAAACTGCATACATCAATCAATTGTTAAAAGTAGGGTTTGATACGATTGATTTTGGAAGTTTTGTTTCTCCAAAAGCAATACCTCAACTAAAGGATACTGCACAGGTGTTAGCAGGATTAGATTTGAGTAATACAAAGAGTAAATTACTTTCCATTATTGCAAATACAAGAGGAGTAGAAACAGCTTGTAATTTTGAGGAGATAGACTATTTAGGATTTCCATTATCGGTTTCAGAACAGTTTCAAAAAAGAAATACAAATAAAAGTATTGAGGCAGCACTTAATGAGGTTGAGAAAATTCAAAACCTAAGCGTTAAAAATTCTAAGGAATTAGTCGTGTATTTGTCCATGGCCTTTGGGAATCCTTATGGAGAAAATTACCATCCTGATATTGTTGCTGAACTTACAGAGAAACTAAACCAACTGGAAATAGGTGTTGTGGCTTTATCCGATACGATTGGGTTTTCCAGCCCTACAAATATTGCACCACTGTTTGATGTTTTGATACAAGAATATGCAACTATTGAATTTGGGGCTCACTTCCATACTACCCCTGATAAATGGGAGGAAAAAGTAGAGTCGGCCTACCAGAATGGTTGCAGAAGATTTGATGCGGCCCTGAAAGGATATGGCGGTTGCCCTATGGCAAAAGATGATTTGGTGGGGAACATGCCTACTGAAAAACTAATCACTTATTTTACTGAGGATTTAGGATTGAATAGGGTAGCGCTGGAGAAGAGTTTGGAAATATCTAATTCTGTTTTCTAAAAACTTACAACTAACAATAGCCAACTACAAACTATTTTTATCTTTGCCGTAAGTTTAGTACATCATTATGGTGTAAAAGGGAATGGGGCGTGAATCCTCAACTTTACCAGAAGCTGTAAAGTCCGTAAATTTTTGGGAACTACATGTGCCACTGTTTAATAAATGGGAAGGCCAACTCCAAAAGGACCAAGTCAGAAGACCTGCTGAATGAAACAAAACTGAATCGTTTCTGGATAAAACGGTAGGGGGAATGAAACATTTTTTAGTATACATATTACTCTTTTTTGGGCTATCGGTAAATCTGCTGGCGCAAACTACTTTGGATACCATTCATCTTCCAGAAGTATTGCTATCCGAGAGCAAAATAGAAATACACGCAATCGGTGGTAAAACAGAAACTATTTCCCCTCTTTTGTTAGGAGAGGGGAAAACACAAACCCTTGCGGATTTCCTAAATAAAAACGGCAGCATTTTTATAAAACAATATGGGGCTTTGGCTACTCCTTCTTTTAGAGGAACGGCTGCTTCACATACGCTTTTCTTGTGGAATGGTATTCCGCTTAATTCTCTTTCTTCCGGCATGATTGATATAGGCCTATTGCCTGCAAATTCCTTTGACCAATTGCAAGTTGCTTATGGTGGCAGTTCCTCCATTTTTGGGAGTGGTGCTGTTGGTGGGAGTATTCATCTTAATAATATCGTTTCTTTCCAAAATAAAAATGAAATAAGTCTTGGATTGGAGAAGGGTTCTTTTGGTTTAGCATCCAAGTATTTGGAATTGAAACATGCTAATAATCGAAACTTTCTGAAATTAACTTACAACAATATTCAGGACGACAATATTTTTTCCTTTGTCAATACTACAAAAATGGATAATCCTATTGAGCAGAATAAACACGCTAGGGTAAAATCAGAAAATTTGCAAGCTATTTTCGCTTATAAATACAATACAAAAAACAGGGTAGAGGTGCATTTTTGGAAAGTACAAACAGAAAGGGAAATTCCATCCAATATGACAGTAGCAAATGCTACTGCCATGCAGTATGATGATGCCAATCGTTTTTTACTAAAATCTTCTCATATTATTGGTTCAGGAACATTAAAATTAAAGCAAGCCCTGATGGAGGAAGATTTTAATTATGTGGATGAACCCAAAAATATAGACAGTAAAATATTGGCAAAAAGCTATATTTCCAATGCTGATTTCAGCTACTGTTCAAAATACTTTACTGTTAATATTGGGGCGGCATTCACTCACAATAAAATAGAGAGTAATAATTATCAGAACGGTAAAAGAGAGGAAAACGAAAAGGCAGTTTATACTTCTTTGCAAACAAACTTTCAAGGGTTTTCTTCTGCTATTTCCATAAGGCAACAAATGCACAGCACTTATAAAATACCAATCATTCCATCATTGGGGATCGATCAAAAACTTACTGATTTTCTTTCTATTCGCGCCAAAACAAATAAGAATTTCCGTTCCCCTACTTTTAATGAAAGGTTCTGGGCAGGGTTTGGTAATGCTGATTTACTTGCAGAAAATGGATGGAGCCATGAGGCTGGTTTTGATGTCAAACTAAAAGGATTAGCAATAAGCGCCACTGCTTTTTCCCTAAAAGTGCAAGATTGGATTAAATGGACACCCAATGAAATGGGGCAGTGGCATCCTGAAAATATAAAGCAGGTATGGAGTAGGGGTATTGAGGGAAATTTAAAATACAAGATGCAACTAAACAGTGCTGAGCTGCTGCTTGTAGGAAATTATCAATACAACCAATCGACCAATGAAAAAGGAATAAGTACATTGGACAACTCTATCGGCAAGCAATTGATTTACTCTCCTTTTCATAAAGGAAACCTTACTTTTATACTGAAAGAAAACAATTTTCAATTGAGTATCAATCAATCTTACAATGGCTCAGTTTTCACTACTTCTGATAATAAGGATAGATTAGATGCTTATCTACTTTGTGATGTAGCACTCTTGTACCAATTTGAGGAGTTGCTATTTAGCTTTCAGCTAACAATTAAAAATATCAACAACAAAACCTATCAGCCCTATAAAAATTATCCGGCTGCTGGTAGGAAATTAGTAGCAACTTTAAATTATACTATTAACTAAAAACAAAAACAATGAACACAAATTTAAAAATAATTGGAATGTTTACATTAGCAATCAGCATATTGGTATCTTGTAAAAAAGATATGCCATCACCATCTATTACAGAAGGTAATTATGAAAACGGTTACTTTGTAAGCAATGAAGGAGGTTTTGGAAGCGGAAATGGTTCCATCTCCTTTATTAGTAATGATAACACAGTAGAAAATGATGTGTTTGCATCTGTAAACTATTTTCTTTTAGGAGATGTTGTGCAATCCATGAATGTCATTAACGATAAGGCCTATATTGTAGTAAATGGTTCAGCAAAAATTGAAGTGTCGTCTATCGATTCCATGACACATGTTTCAAGCATTGAAGGGGGGTATTTTCAATCTCCAAGATATATTTTACAAGTAGATGAAAATAAAGCTTATGTATCAGATTGGGGAGCTGGATTTGGAGGAGCTATTGTTGTCATTGATCTGGATAGTAACATTCAATCAGGATTCATTTTTAATGGCAGTAGTCCTGATGGTCTAGTAAAGACGGGTGATAAAGTTTTTACAGCTGATGGAGGTTATGGTTGGTCTGGTTCTTCTCCAAGAGTTTCTGTTATTAATACCATTACAGATGAGATTGAAAGCACTATTGATGTTGGTCATGTTCCAAGGTCTATTCAAGTAGATGCGAATGGGGATGTTTGGGTGCTTTGTGAAGGTGCTACAAATTACGATCCGACTTGGTCGTATATTGAAAGCCATACAGCAGGGCAGTTAATCAGAATAAATGGGGTTACCGCTCAAATTACAGAAACATTTATTTTTGCAGATTCTACCCAGCATCCTAGTAATTTGGTAATTGATGATGCCGGCACAACTTTATATTTCAATAATGGAGGATGGACAAAGGCAGTTTATGCTTTTGATATTTCGGACACAGAATTACCATCAACATCCCTTATCAACAAAAGTTTCTATGGTTTAGGATGTAACGGTGGTTATATTTATGGAACAGATGCTGTGGATTATATGCAAAGTGGTTGGTCTTTCCGTTACACTACAAGTGGTACTGTTGTAGATTCCGTGCAAGTTGGTATTATTCCTGGAGGTTATTGTTTTAATTAATTTTTGAACAAATAAGATTTAAAATTAAAGAGGGGAGGCATTTGCTTCCCTTTTTTTTATATTTGCTAAAATTTATTTTTATGAAGCTATTAAAGTATTTCCTTATTTTATTCTTAGTAATATCCTCTTGTAAGAAAGAAGAGAAAAGCGATCCAACAATTAATCTTCCAAACGATTATGGAGCTGGAATGTATATTCTCACTAATCAAGGCGTTTCTTTTTACAATTATTTAGCTGTAGATTCCCTTAGAGTCGTAACAGAAAATATTTATAAAAAAGTAAATAATACGGATATTATTCAGCCAAAGAGTATTCATATAAGTGGAAAACAAGCCTATATTATTGGTGATAAACTCTACATTGCCAATATGGAAACTTTCGGTAGTGAGGGAACTGTAAGTGGATTTTCTGATCCAGTAAGTTGCAAAAAAATAGATGAAGATAGATTGTATGTGGTGGATAAAGGTGCTTCTTCTGTTAAAATAGTAGATCTATCCAAATTAGAAGTTTTAGGGCATATTGAAACGGGAGACACTTCTATGCCAACTAATATTGTAGGAAGTTGGTATAGGGTTTTTGTGATGAATGGAGGAGGAGATACTTATGAGTATAGGGACAGCTCAGTTGTTGCTATTGATTATGCTCAATCAGGGGTAGCAACTAATAATTTTTCTGGGAAAATAGAAGTAGGATACAACCCTAATAGTGCAGCTTTTAGTCAAACACATTTATTGGTTCTATGTAGAGGTATTTATGATGAACAAAACCCTACTTCCAATACCACGTCTTCTGTTTATAGAATAGGAGCTTGGAGTAATATTGTATATGAGTTTAAAGATCTGACCGGAGTGTTTAATGCAGATAATCTAATAATAAATAGTGCTAAGTCTCGTCTTTTTTTTACCGCTGAGAATGGAGTTTATTATACAAGTTTAGATTGGCTTATTCCTCATATGCACACTTCTGGGATTGATGCTAGTTTTTTGACAGTTAATACTGAGCAAATAAACGATAGTACATGGAGAGAATATTTGTATACAAATGATGCAAACCAAAGTGGGAAAGTGCTAAAGTATGAGGCTTGGACTGGCTTTGCTATCGATACAATTATTGTTAATGGAAATATTTTAGATGTGGTGTTTTACTAATCTTCTCAGATAGTTTTTACATACTTGATACTTAATTCATGGTTTTTCTTAAATGCTTCTATAACCATTTCTTCTTTACTTTTTGGGACTGAAATTATAAGTTTACAATCTATTTGAAAGTCAGTATTTACAACTTCTAAATCAAATTCTTTCACCAATCGCATTACATCATTCATTTGTGGGTACTTGAAACTTACCTCATATTGTTCTCTTATGGTTTTTGTAATAATAGTTGCTTCTAGTATCGCCTGAGATGCTGCTGTTTTATACGATCGTATTAAACCAGGAACACCTAGTTTTACTCCTCCAAAATAACGCACTACTACAATTAAAATATTGGTCAAATCCTTAGAGAGTATCTGTCCTAAAATGGGTTTTCCTGCAGTAGAGGAGGGTTCTCCATCATCATTTGCTCTTTGTGCTGATTTGTCAGGATGTAAAATATAAGCATAACAATGATGTCTGGCTGAATGTTCTAATTTTTTTACTTCTTCTAGTTTTTCTTTTACTTCATCTTCCAAAAAAACAGTAAAGGCATAAGCTATAAATTTACTTCCTTTTTCTTTGTAAGTTCCTTTTGTAGCAGATTTTATTTCTTTGTATGTGTCATCAAACATTAGTAAGAGAAAATATAAATTGCACAAATTGAAAGTAAAATCCCAATCCAATTATTTCTACTGAGTTTTTCCTTAAAAATTAGCATTCCAATAAAACTTGAACTCACAATAACACCCATGCTTACTAGTGGAAAAACTATCGAACTATTTAGGTTGGGATTACTCAAGGCTCTTAAAAAGAATAGCAGAGAGAAGAAGTTTGGAATACCAAAAATAATTCCCCAGAAGATGCTTTTTAATTTCAAGGGCTTTCTTCCTTTAAATGATTTCCCTGTTAGAATTAGAATTCCACTAATACTAGCAATAATAAATAATGTCATAAAGAACAAATAGCTTTCTTTTTCTAACACTTCCTTAAAACTTTGAGCAAAATCATTAAAGATAGAATCGGAAATTCCTTGTCCAACAAATACTAAAATTATTAACCATAAATAGTTCTTATCAAAACTAAGTTTACCACCTTTAGTAGAGGATAAATATATACCTGCAAGTGCTAAGAAAAATGCAATTCCTTTTAATGCGTCAAAAGTGTTGTTTTCAGGATACAAAATAAGTGCTGCACAAACAGGAATAATTAAGGACATTTTATTTGCTACTGTAGTAACTGCTATTCCTACTTTTTGTGTTCCGAATGCGTAAAAGTTAAATACAATTATAAATAATGTTCCTATAATCATTGCATGATATAGCCATTCAGAATTTAACACATGATTTAATGAAAAATCTTGCTCTAAAAAGAAATAAGAACATCCTGCTGCAGTTAAGTAATTTACAATTAAAGCTTGCAAATTATCTACTTTGTATTTTTCGAACATCTTAAATACAATTATTAAAATATTGAATAGGAGTATGGTGTAGATTATGTTATTCATTGCAAAGTATTTCTAATTCATCTTCTCCAATTTTATCTTCTGAAATAATCTCCCCTTCAATAGTGGGTGATTTTACTCCTTTGGCTAATGTTTTGTTTGTTGTAAAAATTCTTGCTTCATCCCACATGTTTGTATCAATAAAGGATTGTAAAGTTTTACTGCCTCCTTCAATAATTACGGATTGAATGTTTTGTTTGTATAACTCTTGTAAAATACTTTCAATCAAATTGTTAAAATCTATTTTTATAAATTTATTTGTATCTTTTTCAACTGATTTTATGCTATTAAAAATCAGTGTTTTTGCTTCTGTGTTAAACAGATTCAAATCAGTAGAAAGTTTCAAATCTTTATCTATTACTATTCGGATAGGATTATTTACTTCAGCTTCTCTAACAGTAAGGGAGGGATTATCTTTTTCAGCAGTAATTCTGCCTACTAAAATAGCATCTTCTTCCGATCTCCATTGGTGTACTAATTTCTTTGATTCATTAGAAGTCATCCAAAAAGGTACTGTTTGATTTTTAGGAGCAATAAAGCCATCTATACTTTCAGCCCATTTCAGGATGACATAGGATCTTTTTTTCTCATGAAAAGTGAAAAATCTTTTATTTAACTCTCTACTTTCTTTTTCTAAAACTCCTACAATTACTTCAATTCCTGAATTTTGCATTTCCTCAATTCCTTTTCCTGCAACTTCTGAAAAAGAATCTACAGATCCAATAACTACTTTTGGTATTTTATGTTTTATTATTAGATCTGAACAAGGTGGTGTTTTTCCGAAATGTACACATGGCTCTAAATTTACATATAGAGTTGCATTTTTAAGTAAAGATTTATCTTTTACATTTTCTATAGCATTAACTTCTGCATGAGCATTACCAAACAGATTATGATATCCTTCACCAATTATTTCATCATTAAAAACTACAACACAGCCAACCATTGGATTAGGAGAAACATAGCCCATTCCTTTTTTGGCTAATTCTAAACATTTTTTCATAAAAATCTCTCTGTTTTGCATGGCTCAAAAATAGCCAAATTATTACATTTGCCTTATGAAAGTTAGCAATATTATACCATATTTTAAAGAAGAACTTTTAGCAGTTTCTCAAGAGCGTGAGATTATTTCTTGGGCATATATTGTAATGGAGTTTTTGTTGGGGCATAATCGTTCGGATTGTATCATTCATGCAAATAAGGAAATTACTACCGAAATAACAGATAGAATAAAGCAGATTATTGCAGATCTAAAAACTAAAAAACCAATACAATATATTTTAGGAGAAACAGAGTTTTACGGACTACAATTCAAAGTAAATGAGCATACTTTAATTCCAAGACCAGAAACGGAAGAACTAGTGGAATGGATTTTGAAAGAAGAGTTTTCTTCTGCACTAGATATAGGAACAGGAAGTGGCTGTATTGCTATTACACTTGCTAAAAATACAAATGCAAAAATTACTGCAATTGATATTTCAAAAGAAGCCATAGATGTTGCTAAAGAAAATACTAAAAATAATAAAGTAGAAATTGATTTTATGCTGCAAGATATTTTGCAAGCTGAAACGCTTTCTAAAGTAGATTTGATAGTGAGTAATCCTCCTTATATTTTGAATTCTGAAAAAGAAAAGATGGAATCTAATGTGCTAGACTTTGAACCTGATTTATCGCTTTTTATTTCAGATAATGACCCTTTATTGTTTTACAAAAAGATTGGGGTTTTAGCGGAAAAATCCTTAAATTGTGGTGGTAAACTATATTTTGAAATAAATGAAAAATATGGTGCTGAAATTTTGGAAATGCTAAGCAAAATTGGCTTTGTTGATATAGCGTTAAAAAAAGACATAAATGATAAAGACAGAATGGTTAAAGCCACAAAGAAATAGTTATTTTTGAAAATATAAATTGATATATAAAATGGAATATAAAAGAATAGATGATAAGATAGTGTTTAGATTAGAAATGGGAGAGGCATTGATGGAATCCACTCAAAAAATTGCTGCACTGGAGAATGTAGAATTAGCCTCTATTTCAGGAATTGGTGCTTGTGACAAAATTGAAATTGGTTATCTTGATTTGAGTAAAAAGGAATATGTCTTCAAAACATTTTCAGGAAATATGGAAATTCTTCAATCAACAGGAAATATTACTTTAAAAGATGGGAAGCCTTTCCCGCATATTCACATTAGTGTGGCTAATGAAGAATGTAAATCCTTTGGTGGTCACCTAAATGAGGCCACTATTTCGGCAACTTTTGAAGGGGTTATGACTATAATGGATCATGAAATTCACAGAGAATTTAATGAGGATTTAGGCTTGGCTCTTATGAATGTTTGTGGTATAAAGTAATGAGCGATAAAGAACGCATATTGTTCTTACGAAAGGAGTTAGCTGAGCATAATCATTCGTATTATGTATTGGATATTCCAATTATTTCTGATTTTGAGTTTGATAAATTATTAGCTGAACTTAAAAGTTTAGAAGATAATAATCCGGATTTATTTGATGCTAATTCTCCTACAAAAAGAGTAGGAGGTGCTGTGTTGGATGGCTTTAAAACCATTCAGCACAAGTACAGAATGCTTTCTTTGGGAAATACTTATTCTGCTGAAGATTTGCATGATTTTGATAGAAGAATCTTAAAACTTGTTGAACAAGATTTTGAATATGTCTGTGAGCTAAAATATGATGGGGTTTCTATTAGTCTTACATATGAAAATGGGGAATTGGTACAAGCGCTAACAAGAGGTGATGGAACGCAAGGAGATGATGTAACGGAAAATGTGAAAACTATTAAAAGCATTCCCTTAAAATTAAAGAGTGATTTTCCTACTACTTTTGAAATCAGGGGAGAGATCTTTTTACCATTTAAGGGTTTTGATTCCATGAACAAACAAAGGGTAGAAGAGGGATTGGAATCTTATGCAAACCCAAGAAATACAGCTTCAGGAAGTTTGAAATTACTGGACACAAAAGAAGTTGCTAAACGCCCCTTGGATTGTTATTTGTACTATTTGTTAGGCGATAATTTACCAAGCAATAATCATTATGAAAATCTGCAAAAGGCAAAGGAGTGGGGTTTTAAGATTCCATCAGAAATTGAGAAACATAAAACTATTGATGATGTTCTAAAATTTATTAATAAATGGGATGAAAAACGCCATAATTTACCTTACGAAATTGATGGGATTGTTATTAAAGTAAATAATATTGATTTACAGGAAGAAATGGGTTTTACTGCCAAATCACCAAGATGGGCAATTTCCTATAAATTTAAGGCAGAACAAGTTTCTACAATCTTAAATGAGATAAGCTATCAAGTAGGGCGAACAGGGGCAATTACTCCAGTTGCCAACTTGGAACCCGTGCAATTAGCAGGAACAACTGTTAAGCGAGCTTCCCTACATAATGCCGACCAAATTGCAAAACTGGACATTCGTGAGGGAGATAGAGTATTTGTTGAAAAAGGAGGGGAAATTATCCCAAAAGTAGTTGGAGTAGAACTTAAGGATAGGGATTTATTTTCAAAGCCCACAGAGTATATTGCTCAATGTCCTTCTTGTAATACAGAATTAATCAGAAAAGAGGGAGATGCTAAGCATTATTGTCCGAATGCTGATAATTGTCCGCCACAGATAAAAGGGAAATTTGAACATTTTATTAGCCGAAAAGCAATGGATATTGATGGGCTTGGAGGCGAAACGATAGAACTATTAATTCAAGAAGGATTGATTTCAGAAATCTCTGATTTATATCATCTGAAAAAGGAAGATCTATTGCCCTTAGAAAGAATGGCAGCAAAATCAGCAGATAATCTATTGCTAGGAATAGAGGCTTCAAAAAAGATTCCTTTTGAGAGAGTGTTATTCGGACTTGGAATAAGATATGTTGGAGAGACAGTTGCAAAAGTATTGGGCAAGCACTTTAAAACGATTGATAATATACTTGAAGCAGATTTTGAAACCTTAGTTGCTGTAGATGAAATTGGAGATAAGATTGCAGAAAGTATTATTTTACACTTTTCAAAACAAAAAAATATTGACTTAATAACTGCACTTAAAAATTCAGGATTACAATTTTTATCTGCAATAGAAGATACTACAAAATCAGAGCATTTGAAAGGAATGAAAATTGTAGTTTCAGGAGTTTTCTCTCAATATAACAGAACAGAGCTTAAAAAAATGATAGAAGAGCATGGAGGAAAAAATGTAAGATCAATATCAAAAAATACTACTTTTGTGCTTGCAGGCAATAATATGGGTCCGAGCAAGAAACAAAAAGCAGAAGAGTTAGGGATTCAATTGTTGTCTGAAGAAGAATTTATAAATAAAATTAACTAATGCAATTTTTAGAAGACTTTAAACATAAAATTGGGCAGTGGGTTTTTCAGAGAGATTTGAGAACAAACAAACGCCTAAAAGAGATTAGTAATCTTGAAAAAGCAAAATCGATTGGGATTTTGTATGATGCAACCAATGCCGAACAAATTAAAAAGATTGAGCCATTTGTAAAGTATTTTTTTGAGCTCAAAAAAGATGTCAAGGCCTTGGGCTATGTAAATAAAAAGAAGTTGGACGACTGCCATATTCCCAAGCTGAATTACGATTTTTTTTACCTAAAAGATCTGAATTGGTATTACAAACCTCAAAATTATATCATTGATAATTTTATAAAAAAAGAATATGATATTCTCATCAATTTATCTGATAGTAGTTGTATTCCTATCAAATATTTAGTGGCAAGTTCGGTTGCTCGTTTTAAGATTGGAAGATTTGAAGAAGGCTATGAAATTTACGATTTGATGATTAAATTAGAAAAAGAAAAAGGAAAGGAAAGATTGATGGAAGAAATAAAACATTACCTGAATTTGATAAACAAATAAGATGGATAAAATTACTGGAACAGGAGTGGCGTTAATCACCCCATTTAATGAAGATTTTTCTATAGATTTTACTAGTCTAAAAAAACTAATCAATCATCAAATTGAGGGAGGAGTAGATTATTTGGTAGTTATGGGCACAACTGGTGAAAGTGTGGTGCTCAGCAAGTCGGAAAAAAAGGAAGTAGTCAATTTTTGTAAAAAGATAAATGCAGGAAGATTGCCCATTATTTTAGGGCTTGGTTCAAACAATACTTTTGCGTTAGTAGAAGAAATAAAATCTACAGATTTTGATGGTATTGATGGGGTTTTATCTGTTTCTCCTTATTATAATAAACCCACCCAAGATGGAATTTATTTGCATTATAAAATGATTGCAGAAGTTTGCCCTTTGCCTATTATTTTATATAATGTTCCTGGAAGAACAGCTAGTAATATAACGGCTGAAACTACTTTGTGTTTGGCCAATGATTTTGATAATATTGTGGCCGTAAAAGAGGCTTCTGGCGATTTGCAGCAGATTGCTGAAATTATTGAAAAAAGGCCAGCTAATTTTTTGGTTTTATCAGGGGATGATGGCTTAACGCCAAAAATGATAGAAATGGGAGGGGATGGCGTGATTACTGTCATTGGACAATCGCATCCACAAATTTTTTCTGATATGGTAAGGGCAGGGCTTGCCGGAGATTTTGAAAAAGCAAATCAATTGCACGATAAGTTAAACCCTATTTATGAACCATTATATATAGATGGGAATCCGGCTGGTATAAAAGCTACTTTAAATATTATGGGGATTTGTAAAAATGTGCTTAGACCTCCACTTGTTGGGGTTACTGAGAAAACTTATAATAATCTTAAAAGATTTATTGAGCATTAAAATCCATCATTTCGGAGGCATACTCTCCACTGCTTAGTTTGTCTTTTATGGATTTAAAAGCGTTTATCGTAAGTTCTACATCTTCTAATGTGTGTGTAGCAGTTGGTATCAAACGTAACAAAATAGTGCCTTTTGCTACAATGGGATAAGTTACAACCGAACAAAAAATACCATAATTTTCTCTTAAATCATAGCTTAAATTAGTGGCTTCTGCCACATCTCCATTTAAATAAATTGGGGTAATAGCCGATTGTGTGTTTCCTAAATTAAAACCAACATCCTTCAATCCATTCTGCAAAGCAATAGCAATTTTCCAAAGTTTTTCTTTTAGTTCAGGCATACTAATAAGTAGCTCCAATCTTTTTATAGCACCAACAACAAGTGGCATTGGTAAAGATTTTGCAAAAACTTGCGAACGCATATTGTATCGTAAAAACTCTACCACATTAGCAGTAGAGCAAATGAAAGCGCCAATTGTTGCCATTGATTTTGCAAAGGTGCAAAACAATACATCAATTTCATCTTGACAACCGAGTTGTTCTCCAACTCCTATTCCTGTTTTCCCTATTGTGCCAAAACCATGCGCATCATCTACAAAAAGTCGGAATTCATATTTTTTCTTTAGGCCAGTTATTTCTTTTAGTTTACTCATATCGCCAGACATACCAAAAACACCTTCTGTAATTACTAATATGCCACCATCTTTTTTGCTGGCTATATTTTCTGCTCTTTGCAATTGCTTTTCCAGATCTTGTATATCATTATGTTTATAGATAAATCGTTTTCCTAAATGCAAACGAACGCCATCCAAAATACAGGCATGAGACTCACTATCGTAAACAATCACATCACGCCTGTCTACCAAAGCATCAATGGCAGAAACCATTCCTTGATAGCCGAAATTCACTAAATATGCGGCTTCTTTTTCTACAAAATTAGCACATTCTTTTTCTAGTTGTTCATGAAAAACGGTGTGTCCAGACATCATTCTAGCTCCCATTGGGTATGCCATTCCATATTCTGTAGCTGCATCTCCATCAACTTTTAAAACCTCTGGATGATTGGCCAACCCTAAGTAATCATTAATGCTCCAAGTAATTACTCTCTTGCCGTTAAACAACATTCTATTAGAAATTGGACCTTCTAATTTTGGAAACACATAATACCCTTCTGCTACATCTGCCCATTTTCCAAGAGGTCCTTTATCATTTTTTATTCTTTCAAATAAATCTTTCATTTATCTTAACTTTTACTGTTGCAAATTAACTGAATTTTTAAGGATATTCAAATAAAAAAGCCTCTGACATTCAGAGGCTTTCTTTATACTTTATATAGTGTCTTATAAATTAACAACTTTACTTTCTTGATTTTCAAGTTTTAAGAACCCTTGTTCTTGCATCCAAACATCACTATAAATTTTATTCATATATCTCGATCCATGATCAGGAAAAATAAGCACAACATGACTGTCCTCATCAAACATTCCCATCGCCGCATATTGTTCTGTTGCTTG
>CATMIT010000024.1 GCA_950069165.1 uncultured Flavobacteriales bacterium | reverse complement strand
TAAGTATTCATTTTAATATTGGAGAAAATAACAAATAGGCAAATACTATCGTCATTCTGTCCTACTAAAATAAAAAACCCCTATAATCACTAGATTACATGGGGCTTTTCTTTGAGGTCTCGAGCGGATTCGAACCGCTGTAGATGCTTTTGCAGAGCACTGCCTAGCCGCTCGGCCACGAGACCCTATTTTTAAAGGAGTGCAAATTTAATCAATTATCTCATTCTTGCAAGTCCTTTCGCTCTGCTTTAATTGTTACTGATATTTTATCAAAAGTTGCATCAATTGGAGGGGCGATTTTCTGCACCTCCACTTTTACTTTTTGCACCTTTTGTAAAGGTAAAATGGCATCAACAATTCTTCTTGCAGGATGCTCTATCATATCAGAACGAATTGCCATTTGCTGTTTTACAATTTCTATAATTTTTACATAGTCCACTGTATCGCTTAAATCATCTGATTTTTCCACCTTTGTTGTATCAGTAGTTACCCAAATATTTACAATAAAATGACCTCCTAATTTTGCTTCTTCTGGCAAGTGTCCATGATATGCAAAAACTCTAATTCCTTCTACCGTAATTAATCCCATTAGTTGATTTTTTCTAAAGCAGTTTCCATTCTTTTAATTGTTTCTTCTTTTCCAAGTAGTGATGCAATATCAAAAAGAGAAGGTCCCATTCCAAGTCCTGTTAAACAAACCCTAAAAGCAGGTAATAATTTTCCCATTCCTAGTTCGTTTTCTTCCAAGTATTTTTTAAATTCTATCTCAATACTTTCAGAGGAGAAATCAGCTAATTCTGCTAATCTATTTTTTAATTCCGATACATATTTTGGAGTATCTTCTTTCCACTTTTTACGGATTGTTTTTTCATCATAAGATGTAGGAGAGAGAAAATAATATTTTCCTTCTTCCCACATATCTTTTACAAAAGTGGCTCTTTCTTTTAGTTGCTCACAAACGGTTTCTACAAAATTATCTTCTGCCTCTATCCCATTTTCTTTCAGGATAAGTTGCAAATCTTGTGCTAATTCTTCTTTTGATTTTGCTCTTAAATATTGCTGATTGAACCATCTTGTTTTGTCAAAATCAAACTTTGCTCCCGCCTTTCCTACTCTCTCTAAACTGAAAGATTCTATCAATTCTTCCATAGAGAAAATCTCTTGTGTAGTTCCTGGGTTCCATCCTAAAAAGGAAAGCATATTTATAAAGGCTTCTTTAATATATCCACTTTCTCTGTATCCTGAACTAATTTCTTTTGTTTCTGGATTCATCCACTCAGTTGGGAAAACCGGAAATCCTAATCTATCCCCATCACGCTTACTCAACTTCCCATTTCCATCTGGTTTTAATATTAAAGGTAAATGTGCAAATTGTGGCATTACATCTTCCCATCCTAAATATCTGTACAATAAAACATGTAAAGGTGCGGATGGCAACCACTCCTCCCCTCTTATTACATGGGAGATTTTCATCAAATAATCATCAACCACATTTGCCAAATGATAAGTTGGCATACCATCTGATTTGAAGATAACTTTATCGTCCATATTATTGGTATTTACTACCACCCAACCTCTAATAATATCGTTCAGTTTTACCTCTTCATTTCTAGGCATTTTTATACGGATAACATAAGCCTCTCCTGCCTGCCTTCTTTTAGTCACTTCATCTTCCGAAAGGGCCAAAGAATTTTGCATTGTAGTACGCGTTACCGCATTGTATTGTGGTGAAGGAACTCCTGCCGCTTTCATTCTTTCTCGCATTGCAGTTAGTTCTTCTGAACTGTCAAAAGCATAATAAGCAAAACCCTCTTTTACCAATTGTTCGGCATAAGGCAAGTACATAGCTTTTCTTTCTGATTGTTTGTAAGGGCCAAATTCTCCCCCTACAACAACCGATTCATCAAACTCAATTCCACACCATTTTAAAGACTCAATAATATATTGTTCCGCTCCTTCTACAAACCTTGCTTGATCCGTATCTTCAATTCGTAAAATAAATTTACCTCCTTTGTTTTTCGCAAAAAGATAATTATAAAGGGCTGTTCTTACTCCTCCAATATGTAATGGTCCTGTCGGACTTGGCGCAAATCGTACTCTTACTTCTGACATAATTAATTAAATAATTGGACGGCAAAGATAAGCTTTATCAGATAAATTCGTTTTACATTTTGAAGGATAAAATTGTACCTTTGCAATCTATGAAAAATACGACACAACATTTGTTTGATAAACTGAATGAGTTTATTAGTAAATTCTACAAGAATCAGCTTATTCGTGGGGGAATTTATTCTGCATCTGTTTTGCTGATTTTTTTCCTTGTTTTTTCCATTTTAGAATATTATTCTCAGTTTGATGTAGTTGTTCGTTCCATTTTATTTTGGACTTATATACTTACAAATGCCTTTATTCTTTACCGATATGTGATTATTCCTTTACTGCATCTGTATAGATATGGAAAAATAATGAGCATGGAAGTGGCCGCTAATATTATTGGAAAACACTTTTCTGAGGTTGATGATAAGCTGCTTAATGTTTTACAATTGCATAAAATGAGTGAGCAAGATAACGCTTTAATTCAGGCGAGTATCAATCAGAAAATAAATGAAATTTCATCCTTTTCTTTTTCTTCTGTTATTAATTTTTCAGAGAATAAAAAATATAGCAAATGGCTAGCATTTCCGCTTCTAATTGTGTTATTCTTTTTTGCGTCTGGAAATAAACATATCCTAACAGAAAGTTCTGCTAGAATAATAAAACACAATACCTTTTTTGAGCCAAAAGCTCCATTCGATTTTATAATTGATGAGGGAAACCTGAAAGTAGTAAAACAAGAAGATTTTGAGTTATCACTTGTATTAAAAGGCAATGAAATTCCGGATAAGGTTTTTGTAGTGGTGGGCAACAATAAATTTCGATTGAAAAAATTGAATGTTACTACTCATAATTATGTTTTTAAAAATGTGATTACCAATACCGATTTTCAGTTATTTGCAAATGGTTTTTATTCTAAAAACTACACTTTGAATATCCTTCCAAAACCCGCCATTATTAATTTTGAACTCCTGATTTCTCCACCGAAATATACTGAATTAAAAACAGAAGCTTTAACTAATATTGGCGATTTAAATATCCCGGAAGGAAGCCATGTAAATTGGACTTTTGATGTTATAAATACCGATCGTTTATTTTTTAATATAGACAAGAAAAAACATTTAGCAAGTCCGATAACGGAAGAAAAAATGGCTTTTAATTTTCAGTTTAAACAATCTGCATTTTACCAGATTATCACTGAAAATAATTTTCAGGTTTCTGATAGTATTTTATACCATGTAAATATTATTCCAGATGCTTATCCGACTATTATGGTTGAACAGGAAATTGACAGTATTGGAGAGAAAATATTTTTTAGCGGCATTGTAAAAGACGATTACAAAATAAGCAAATTGGAATTTCATTCTCAAATAAAGAAAAAGGATGAAACGATTCATAATATTATAGATATCCCTGTGGAAGGAGTAATTCAACAACAGTTTTTCCATCATACAGATATCTCCTTGCTTAATTTGGAATTAGGAAATAAGTTTACTTACTATTTTAAAGTGTGGGATAATGATGGGGTAAATGGGAATAAATTCACTAAAAGTAAATTGTTTACATTTAATGTCCCTGATGCTGAAAACTTAAATAGTCAGCTTGAAAAAGAGGAAAGCAAAATAAAAACGGACTTGCAAAAAAGTATTGCTTTGGCAAAAGAAATAAAAGAGGATATAAAATCTCTGAATAAGGATTTACTAGAAAAAAAGAAGCTAGGTTGGGAAGAAAAGAAAAAAGCAGAGGCTTTAATGGAAAAACAAAAGGTCTTACAAAATCAGATGGCACAGCTAAAAGAAAAGAATTCAGCCAAACAGAAAAAGCAAGAGCAATACAAAAAAGTATCGCCTGAGCTTTTAGAAAAACAAAAGCAATTAGAAAAATTATTTAATGAAGTTTTGGATGAGGAAACTAAAAAGCTTTTGGAAGAAATGCGAAAAATGATGGAAGAAATGAATAAGGAAAATCTGAAAGAGCTTTTAGATAAAATGGAGCAAGATGATGCGGATTTAGAAAAAGAATTGGATAGAAATTTGGAGCTTTTTAAACAACTGGAATTTGAACTAAAACTAGAAGATGCACTTGATAAATTAAGCGAGTTGAAAGAAAAGCAGAAGGAGTTAAAAGAAAAGACGGAAGATAAAAAATCAGATGCCGGAAAACTTGCCAAAGAGCAAGAAAAATTAAATAAGGAATTTGAAGAGCTGAAGAAACAGTTGGATGAATTAAGTAAGAAAAATCAGGAATTGGAAGAGAAAAACAAGATGCCTAATACTCAAATGCAAGAAAAAGAAATTTCTGAAAAAATGGAAGAAAGTAAAGATGCCTTAGAAAAAAACAAGAAAAAGAAATCATCCAAATCGCAAAAAGATGCATTGGATAAAATGGATGAATTAGAGCAACAATTACAGGCTCTACAATCAAGTTCTTGCTCCTCTGCACAAGAGGAAGATATGGAAACATTAAGGCAAATTTTGGAGAATTTAATCCACCTTTCTTTTGATCAGGAGGAACTTATGAAAAAGGTAAAAGTTACTCCAAAAAACAGCCCTTCTTATGTTGAGCTGGTAAAAAACCAAAAGAAATTGGTAGATGATGCTGTAATCATTGAGGATTCTCTTTTTGCTCTTAGTAAAAGGGTGGTCCAAATTCAGCATGCTGTGAATAAAGAAATTGCTTCAATAAAAAATAATATGTCTTTCGCGACCAAAAACCTGGAAGAAAGAATCGTAAATAAAGCAATGGGGGAGCAACAATTTGCAATGACTTCTGCCAATAATTTAGCTCTCATCCTTGCTGAAATGTTAAAACAAATGCAGCAACAATGCTCAAGTTCTTCTAGCAAGCCAAGTAATTGTAATAAGCCCGGAAGTGGGAAGCCATCTCTTTCAAAATTAAAGAAAATGCAGAAAAAACTCAATGCACAAATGAAAGGCATGATGGGGAAAAAAGGAAAGAAGAAAGGAGAAAAATTAAATAACGGACAGTGTAAAAATTTAGTAAAGTTGGCACAGCAACAAGAAAGTATTCGCCAGCAATTACAAGAACTAAGAGATGAAATTGGAAAATCAGGGGAGAAAGGAAATATTGATAAAATGATTAAAAAGATGGAAGAAAATGAAATTGATATTGTCAATAATAAAATTACAAAAGAAACCATAAAAAGACAGGAAGACATACTAAGTAGGTTGCTAGAAGCAGAAAAAGCAGAAAGAGAAAGAGAGGAAGAGCCAAAAAGGAAATCAAATGAATGGGAATATGAGTTTACAAATACTAATAACAGCTATTCTGACTACAAAAAACAAAAGGAAAAACAATTGGAATTACTCAAAACAAAACCTGCTCAACTTTCTCCTTTTTATAAAAACAAGGTGACAAAATATTTTAATGAACTTAGCAAAAAAGCCCAATGATTTTATTTCATTCTGAAACAAATTTTCAGCTAAAACAGAAGATAGCTGTAAAAAAGTGGATTAAAGAAACAATTGTAAAAGAAGGGAAAACGACAAAAGACATTAATTTTATTTTTTGTGATGATTATTTTTTGCATGAAAAGAATAGAGCCTATCTTGGGCATGATACCTTTACAGATATTATAACTTTTGATTATTCAGATAGAGATTTAATTTCTGGCGATATTTTTATAAGCATTGATAGGGTAAGGGAGAACGCTCCTATTAATAACGCTCCTTTTGAAAACGAACTTTCTAGGGTTATTATTCATGGTATTTTGCATTTATTAGGATATAAGGATAAAGGCAAAAAAGAGAAGGAAATTATGCGAGAGAAAGAAGATTTTTATTTATCTTTGCAAACTTAATTTTCTGATTATCAGTATTTTATAAATTTGTTTCATGTGGAACATATGATTTTTGAACAGACATACGATATAATTGTAGTAGGTGGCGGACATGCAGGCTGTGAAGCGGCACATGCTGCTGCTAAACTAGGATCAAAGGTTTTGCTGATTACCCAAAATTTGCAAACCATTGCACAAATGTCCTGTAATCCTGCTATGGGAGGCATTGCAAAAGGGCAAATTGTTAGGGAAATAGATGCTTTAGGAGGCATGTCTGGAATTATTACAGACAGTGCGACCATTCAGTTCAGAATGCTGAATACTTCAAAAGGTCCTGCAATGTGGAGCCCAAGAGCGCAATGTGATAGAATGGTTTTTGCTCAAAATTGGCGTGTAGCACTAGAAGAAAATAAAAATATTTCTTTTTGGCAAGATACCGTAACTTCTCTAACAATTAGGAAAGGAGTTGTAGCGGGAGTAAAAACCAATTTAGGTTTTGAAATAACTGCAAAGGCTGTTGTTTTATGTAATGGCACTTTTTTAAGTGGTGTGATGCATATTGGCAAGAAACAATTCTCAGGAGGAAGAATGGGCGAAAAGTCGTCAGAAGGAATAACGGCTCAGCTTATCGATTTAGGGTTTACCCATGGGAGAATGAAAACTGGCACACCCCCAAGATTAGACGGAAGAACTATTGATTACAGCAAAACAGAAGAGCAAAAAGGAGATAAATCCCCAAACAAATTTTCATTTACCAATACCTCATCTGTTAGAAATCAGGAAAGTTGTTTTATTACTTATACCAATGAAGAATGCCATGCTATTTTGAAAGAAGGCTTTAATCAATCCCCTATGTTTACTGGTAGAATTAAAAGTTCAGGGCCAAGATATTGCCCTTCAATTGAAGAAAAATTAAATCGTTTTTCCGATAGAAATAGGCATCAATTATTCATTGAGCCAGAAGGAAGAAATACAATAGAAATTTATTTAAATGGGTTTTCGACATCACTTCCTCATCAGGTGCAATTGAACGCACTTAGAAAAATTAAAGGGCTTGAAAAAGTAAAAATGTTTAGGGCAGGATATGCAGTGGAATACGATTATTTTCCACCTACACAACTCAAACAAACCCTAGAAACAAAACTAGTGAAAAATCTCTTTTTCTGCGGGCAGATAAATGGAACTACTGGCTATGAGGAAGCAGCCGCACAAGGAATAATGGCCGGAATAAATGCCCATCAAAATATTTACAAACTTGACCCTTTTACTCTTTCGCGCTCTGAGGCTTATATTGGGGTTTTAATAGACGACTTGATTACAAAAGGAACGGAAGAACCTTATAGAATGTTTACTTCAAGGGCTGAATACCGGCTTTTACTTAGGCAGGATAATGCAGATGAGCGACTAACTGAAATAGGATACAAGCTTGGGTTAGCGGACCAAGATAGATTAATCACACTGGATAAGAAAAGAGCAAAAAAAGAAGAATTACTGAAATTTTTATCCGATCAAAGTATTGAGCCAAAAATAATAAATAGCATTTTAATAAAAAAAGGAAGCGCTAAGATAGTACAAAAGAAAAAGCTAAAAGATATCCTAGCAAGACCACATATTAAAACGAAAGATTTAATGTGTTCTGATTCTTTAAAAGCATTTATCAAAACCAATAATATTGATAAAGAAGTGATTAGTCAAGTAGAGATTCATATCAAATACAATGGTTATATGAATAAGGAAAAAGAGGCCGCTAATAAAATGTATGCCTTAGAGCATATCAAAATTCCTGAAAATTTTGAATATGACAAACTACATTCTATTTCTGCTGAAGCAAGGGAGAAACTAAAAAATATTTTTCCTAGCTCAATTGGACAAGCCACAAGAATTAGTGGAGTTTCGCCCTCAGATATTAATGTTTTACTAATTTATATGGGAAGATGAAAAAATTAAAAATCTGCCCTATTTGTGCTGAATATAGTTTTAATGTTCTTTTTAGTTGTAAAGACCATTCAACATCTAAAGAGAACTTTACAATTGTAAACTGTAATAATTGTAACTTTACATTTACTAATCCTAGGCCAAAAGAAGAAAATTTAGAGAAATACTATATTTCTGACAACTACATTTCACATACCAATACTAGTAAAGGGCTTTTTGAAATCCTGTATCAAATAGTTAGAAAATACGCCATTGTACAGAAACTAAAGCTAGTTAAAAAATATTCTAAAATAAAAAACCATTTAGATATTGGTTGCGGAACGGGAGAGTTTTTAAATGCTTGTAAAACTGCCGGATTTAAAACAAAAGGGATTGAGCCATCAGAAATTGCAAGAATGCAAGCAATTGATAATTACAATCTAGATGTTTCAGAAAATACGGATTTAAGCCAATTTGATGAAGATTCTTTTGAAACAATTACAATGTGGCATGTATTAGAGCATATCCCAAATTTGAATGAAACAATAGAACATTTTTCAAGAATTTTAGAAAAAAATGGAACTGTAATTATAGCAGTCCCTAATCTTAAAAGTTGGGATGCCAACTACTACAAAGAGTATTGGGCAGCTTGGGATGTGCCTATTCATTTGTGGCATTTTTCAAAAGCAAGTATTGGCTCTCTTTTTAAAAAGTGTGGATTTAATTTGGTAAGAACAAAACCTATGCTTTTTGATTCTTTCTATGTTTCGATTTTGAGTGAAGAATATAAATCTGGGAAAAAAAAACTTTTGAAAGGATTTGCTATTGGATTAATTTCTAATGTAATTGCGTTTTTTAGTAAAAGAGGGTTTTCTAGTACAATTTATGTGTTTAGAAAAGAAAACGGCTTAAAATAAAGCCCTCTAATGGGGTTTTACTATGCTATAGGGGTTCCTTCATTAAAATATTTTGAAAACAGTTTTTAGAAAAACCTCTCTATTAATTTGATTTTCAATTACTTATGGTGTTTTCTATATAAAACTACGTAAAAATAAAATATTCCTGTAAAATTTTGTATATTTGAAAAATAACTTACAATAAAATGAAAAAGTTACTTTGCATGTTTATATGTTTAGTTTTAGGGAATCTGAGTTTTGCTCAATGTCCAACACCAAGCGGTTTGTATGTGACAAATATTACACATAATTCGGCAATAGCAAATTGGGCTGCAGTCTCAAGTGTAAACCATTATAGAATTAGAACAAGAGAGGTCGGAACTGTGAATTGGATGAATTTATTAAATATTGATTCAACAATGACAAGTCGGATTTTACCATTATTACAACCCTCAACCACTTACGAATGGAAGATTGAGGCTTATTGTGATTCTACAAATCAACTAAACTCAAGTTGGTCGGTAATTGACACTTTTACTACTTCTATGTTTTTACCCGCTCCGTTCAATCCAATCATAACCAATACTCTTTCAGATTTACAATGTAACGCATCTACAGAACTTTTATTAACAGTGAGTCAAAGTGCCGACGAACCAGATATAGAAATAAGCATTATTACTTCTGATGGAGGGTCTTTTAATATAGGGTCTTTAAGTGCTAACGATTCTGTTGGGTATGCAAATTTAACAACTACCATAAATACAGCATCACTTACAATCTCATTATCATTAAAAGTAGGGCTAATTACAAGTCAAAATTCTGCAATAATAAATGCTTATGATAGTACAGGTTCTTTAGTTGGATTTTTTACAATTGAAAATTTATCAAATGGGGTTCAGGTAACTACTTCTTCCCCAAACGATGGGAATAATTATACAAGTGCTTATACTAGTAATTTATATTTTTCAAATATCTTTATTAACCCTCCTACATCTGGCCCTCTTCATTTTTTTGCTGATATAGAATCAGAACTAGGTGATCAATTTAATGACACAGATATGGTACAGATATGGTGCAATACATCAATTAATGAGAATACTAAAGAAGCTAAGCTTCTAAAAATTGTAAATATACTAGGGGAAGATTCTCCAGAAAGAAAAAACACTTTGTTGTTCTATATTTATGATGATGGTACGGTAAAAAAGAAAATTGTTGTAGATTAAACTATGGTTTGTTTAACAGCTTATTCTTATCGGGTTATTCAAGTAAATCAAACCTCTATTTGATAGAGTTAATATTTTTTTGTATATTAGCAGACTGTTTTTCAATAACTTAAAACTTTTCAATCATGAAACGAATTTTACTTATTACGCTTGTAGGAATTTTATCTTTTAGCTACTCTTCTGCACAATTAGCAGATGGCTCAATTGCACCAGATTGGACATTGACTGACGTTAATGGTACAGCACATAATTTATATAGTTATTTAGATGGAAGCTATACGGTTTTTCTTGATTTCTCAGCTGTATGGTGTGGCCCATGTTGGAGTTATCATACAAGTGGGGCACTTGAGGACTTATACATCCATCACGGTCCAGAAGGATTCCCTAATGTAGACGCTAATACAACTGATGATGTAATGGTTTTCTTTATTGAAGGAGATGCAAGTGCTCTTGCTTGCCTTCAAGGAAATGGATGCGGCACTCAGGGTGACTGGCTAACAGGAACGCCTTATCCTGTATTTTGTACTGATGGAACTGTAAATAACGATAATACTACATCATTATATTCTATTGGATATTGGCCTACTATTTATATGATTTGTCCAGATCGAACACTTATAGAGGCTGGTCAAAGCAGTAGTCCGTATAGCCTTGTTTCTTGTAATCCTGCAGCTACTTTTTCAAATGACCCTAATGTGATGCTATATTCAGGTGCTTCTATCCAGTGTAATGGGACTCTCGCTCCTGTGGTAACTATTATGAATAATGGAATTAATAATTTAACATCAGTGGATGTTGAGGTAGACGTTACTGGAAATACTACATTTAATACCACTGTTTCATGGACTGGAAATCTTAGTACTTATCAATCAACAAACTTTGTGCTTCCAACAATTACTGGTATGCAAGGCTATGAATTTATTATGATTACAGTAAGCAATCCAAATGGGGGAATAGATGGAGATTTAACTAATAATGTAACTGGCTTTACATCTTATCCTCCTGGGCTTGGTAATCCTCCAAGTCAAGGACAGATAACTGCTTCAATTACACAAAACGGTAATTCTCTTACAGCAAATGCTGCAAACGGATCTCCTCCATACATTTATACTTGGAGTAATGGTCTGCCTTCCACACAAACTGTCACACCTACTGTTGGGGGTAGTTATTCGGTTGTAATAGAAGATGCTAATGGATGTATATCTGACCCTGTTACACGTATACTTACCATTTCAACAGGTGTAGAAAATCCTAACTATGTAAATGGACTTAATATTTATCCAAATCCATCGGAAGATGTATTTACGATTACATTTAATAGTGAAAAAGCACAGGGGTATAAACTTAGCGTTCTGAATGTGCTTGGAGAGGTTATTTTTTCAGATAAATTAGACAACTTTTTTGGAAATTATTCTAAGCAAATATCCTTATCAAAATATTCAAAAGCGATATACTTCCTTGAAATTGAAACAGATGAGGGAAGGGTTAATAAGAAGCTCGTTTTACAATAAATTTTTTAGGAAACGAAAAATAGAAAAAAGGCTCAAATTGAGCCTTTTTTTATGTGACCCAGGGAGGATTCGAACCCCCAACCCTCAGAGCCGAAATCTGATATTCTATCCAGTTGAACTACTGGGCCATGGGCACAAAAATAACAATCCTTTTTAGCTTATCTCACAATTTTTTAAGGATTATAAAGTTATCTGCTAATAATGCATTATTATTGTATTTAAGATGATAACAATTAGAATCTATTTTTGTTTACTGCTATTTTGCAGCCCAATTTTGACCAAAGCCCAACTCACGGCAATAGGGAGTTGGCGCGACCATTTACCATATCATAATGCTACATTTATTGCAGAAGTAGAGGAAAATATTTATTGTATTACCGAAAGTGGTTTGTTTTATTTTAATAAAGCGGACCAAACGATAAATCGTATGTCCAAAGTAAATGGGCTATCTGATACAGAGGTGACCAAAGTTGCTTACCAGTCCCAAAGCAAAACTCTGCTTATTGTCTATAAAAACTGTAATATTGACCTTATCAAAGATGGGCAAATAATCAATATTTCTGATATTAAGCAAAAGCCCATTTTAGGAGAGAAAACAATCAACAATATCTTTTTCATTGATAAAATTGCTTATTTATCCAGTCCTTTTGGTTTGGTGGTTTTAGATGTGGAAAATGAAGAGATTTTAGATACTTATAAAATAGGGGAGGGCGGTAATTTTGTGAAAATTAATGATATTACTTTTGATGGAGATTCTATTTTTGTTGCAACATCTGACGGTATTTATTCAGCAAATATTAATGAGGCAAACCTTTCTGATTTTCATAACTGGAGAAAGAATAGTGCCTTTGAAATCGGGCTAAATGCTAATAGTAAATTTGAGAATATCGCCTATTTTGATGGGAATATTTACGCTACTACGAGTGATAGCGCCAACAATGATGTGGTAATTATTTATGAAAATAATGCGTGGAGAATATACAGTGCTCCTAGTAAAAAAATAGAGCATCTTCATCTTTCCTATAATAGTTTGTTTGTGGTCCTTGACGATCAAGTCAATATTATAAAAAATGACAGTACAACTGAAATAATTACCCAAAATATCTCTAATCCAAAACATGCGATTTATGATAAAGACGGGAATGTTTGGGTGGCCGATTTCAATAAAGATTTACTTAAGTATAATAACACCTCATTTGTTCAACAAATTGATCCTAATGGGCCAAGAACAGCTAACAATTTTAAGCTTATACAAAACAATGATGATTTGTGTGTTGTTCCAGGAGGATATTACGCGAGTATGGCTCCCATGTGGAATAGTGATGGTGTTTTTTTTTATAGAGAAAATTCGACTTGGGATTACAATTCAGTTTCAGAATTAGGGAATACATATGATATTGTAACTGCCGCTTTTAACCCTAATAATAGAAATGAAGTTTATTTAGGGAGTTGGAATGGAGGGGTAATAAAGCTCGATAATAATAATTTTGTAGAGAAATATAATTATCAAAATACCAATGGTGCACTAGATACAATAAGCTTTGCAAATACAAATGGGAGGATTAGAGTTTCTGATTTAAAATTTGATAAAAATGGAAATATGTGGGGGTTAAGTTCTCTTGTCCAAAATTCGTTATTTGTAAAAACAAAGAGTAATAATTGGTATTCATTTAATTTCAAAGGGGTTGATGGATCAAGTTCAGAGTTTAAAGATTTAGTAATTGATAATTACGGTCAGAAATGGGGTATAATAAAAAATGCTGGGCTTTTTGTGTATGATGATAAAGGAACGATTGACAACCAAAATGATGATGAAATTCAGCTTATCAATAAAAATATTGGAAGTGGAAATTTACCCTCATTAGAAGTGTATTCTTTGGCAGTTGATTTAGAAGGAGAAATATGGGTAGGAACAGATAAAGGAATTGCTGTTTTTTACTCAGCGGAATTGGTTTTTTCAGGAGAAAATTATGATGCACAGCAAATACTTATTCAACAAGGGGAATACGGACAATATCTATTGGATACCGAAACGATTAATTGCATTGAAATAGATGGTAATAACCGAAAATGGATTGGAACAAATGGAGCTGGTGTTTTTTTACTTTCAGATGATGGGACTAATGAAATTCATCATTTTACTACCGAAAACAGTCCCATTTTTTCAGATAATATAATTGATATTGCAATAAACGAAATTAGCGGAGAGGTGTTTATCGGCACGGAAAAAGGGATTATTTCCTACAGATCAGATGCTACTAAGGGCTTTGATGCACACAAGAATGTACTGGTTTTCCCAAACCCAGTGAAAGAAAATTATACTGGGAAAATTGCGATTAGGGGCCTTGTGAATAATGCCAATGTAAAGATAACAGATATCAATGGAAATTTAGTTTTTGAGAGTTTTGCTAATGGTGGTCAGGCAATTTGGAATGGGAAAAACCAAAGCGGAAATAGGGCGAGTACCGGGGTGTATTTAGTTTTCAGCAGCAATATTGATGGGGAGGAAACAATGGTGAGCAAAATTCTTTTTATTCACTAATGCTCCAAAAAACAAAGGGCATTGCTCTACATTATTACAAATATTCTGAAAGTTCAATAATTGCTAAAATTTTTACACGAGATTTTGGCCTGCAGTCTATTATAATAAATGGGGTAAGAAAAAAAAACGCAAAGTCAAAATTAGGGCTTTTCAGACCCTTTACTTTATTAGAATTAGAGCTGTATAAAAAATCAAAAATAGGGCTAAAACGAATAAAAGAAATCTCCATTTCTGAAATTTTAGAAAAAATTCCAAGGGATATAAATAGAAGTTTATTGGCTGTATTTATAGCTGAAGTGTTATTAAAAGTACTGATTGAAGATGAAAAAGAAGAGGTTCTTTTTAGCTTTATTGAAAATGTGATTGTAGAGTTGGAAAATAGCCAAGAAATACCAAAAACATATCCCTTGCTTTTTCTTTTTAATTTGAGTTCCTACTTAGGATTTTATCCTTCAAAATTAAATGCTGAATTCCCTTATTTTGATTTACAAAATGGTTGCTTTACAGAACAAGAATTCGGGCATATTTATTTTATAAAGGGGAAAGATTTAAATAATTTTAAGGCGCTATTGTTTGAGAAAAAAGAAGATTTATCGAATACTGACCGAAAAAAAATGATTCTAATTTTGTTAGATTATTATAAATTACATCATCACGAATTGAAAAATTTAAAATCCCATAAGGTTATTGAGCAGTTGCGAAAATGAAAAAAATTTGTCTACTTTTTATTTTCTGCAGTTTTCAATCTTTATCTGCACAAGATGTAATCATCCAAGATCAGATTACAAAATCTCCCATAAAAAATGTTGCTGTTTTTTCAGTTGATAAAAGTCGTTCAGCAATAAGCAACAACTTTGGGAAAGTTACTCTTGATGTTTTTAATAATAATGACACCATAAGTTTTCAGCATATTTCTTACAGCCCTGTCAAAATTCCCCTAGTTAAAATTAGTGGAGGTATTTTTTACTTAGCACCAAAAACTACCTTATTAAAGGAAGTGTTGTTGCATACAAATCGAAAAAATTCTTTTAGAGAAGATTTACAAATATTATCGATAAACAGGAAGCATATCATGCAAAGCCAATCAAACAATACAGGTGATTTGTTACAAAAATCTATAGGAATTAATATACAAAAAAGCCAAGTAGGAGGGGGAAGCCCAAATCTTAGAGGAATGGAGGCGAATCGTATTTTACTTATTGTGGATGGTGTAAAAATGAACAATATTATTTATAGAAGTGGGCACCTACAAAACATTATGACTATTGATCCTTTTTCATTAAATAAAATTGGGGTGGGGAATGGCTTATCGTCTGTTGTTTACGGAAGTGGAGCTTTGGGTGGTGTTATTTTAATTGAAACCATAAAGCCATTTAAAACTGATAGCTCAGAATTCTTTTTTTCCCAACAAATTGAAAGTGCTTCTGATGCTGTATTAGGTCATTTTCATGCTAAATACGGAAAAAATAAGTTTCACTTTTTAAGTGGGCTAACTTTTAAATCTTTCGGTAATAGTAAGATGGGAAGTAAGCGATTACACGGCTACCAAAATTGGGGAAGTGAAGTAGTTGTAACTAATGGAAATGAGCAATTATTTACGGCATACAAACAAGCTGATTTTATTCATAAAACAGACGTTAATCTGAGTGAAAAAATACTTCTTTCGCTAAACACACAATACAGTCGCTCCACTAAAATCAATCGTTTTGATATGCTCAATGATGCTCAGAAATATTCCGATTGGTATTATGGTCCTCAAAAAAGATTCTTGCAAATTTTATCTATAAAAAAAGATGTGACTAGTTTACTATGTGACAAATCAACCCTTACTTTTAGCTATCAAAACATAGCAGAGTCCAGACATAAAAGCAGATTAGAAAGTTCTGTTTTTACAAGGCGTTTTGAGGAAGTTACTATTTTTGACTTATTATTTAATTTCGAAAAAACTAATACTGAATTCACCTTAAATTATGGGATAGAAGGGCGTAAACAGGCCCTTGTTTCTAGTGCGTATAATCAAGAAGGGGCTTATGGGAAAAAATTATATGCTACTAGTAGGTATCCTGATGGTGGCAGTAGCGGCTTGGATTGTTCCTTATATGGGCTATTGAACCGAACAATAACAAATAATCTCTCAGTAAATGCTGGAGTCAGATTTAATGTAAACAAACTACAGGGGGTTTTTGACGACACCACTACTTATCATCTACCATTTAATAAAATTACGATTAAAAATTCTTCTTTCTCGAGTTCAATAAATATCAAATATAGTTCTAAAGATTGGACTTTAATTTCTTCTATTTCTAATAGCTATCGAAATCCCAATATGGATGATGTAGGTAAGGTTTTCTCAAAAAATGACAAATGGGTTGTGGTGCCAAATAGTAAATTAACTCCTGAAAAAGCATTGATAATAGATGGAGAGATCCGGAAGGTTATTAATGACCAATTGGAGTTTAAACTTCTTCTGTTTCAAACATTACTTGTTGACGCTATTGAAAGGAGGGATGTTGTTTTTAATGGGGCTGACTCCCTTTTTTATGATGGCGTAATGATGAAAACACAAAGCAATCAAAACATTGGAAAGGCAAAAATAAGTGGTATAAGTTATTCCATTCTTTATAATATTACGAAACGGATTCGCTTTTCTTCAATAGGTAATTATACAAAAGGAGAAACTGCTAAAAATTTACCTCTTGCACATATTCCCCCTTTTAATGTAAATACTTTTTTGGAATATAATATTACTAAAAACAAAAGTTTAGTATTTTATGTCTTTTATAACGCTTGGAAAAAGAAGGCTGATTTTGACATTGCTGGAGTTGACAATTTGGATGAGGCTACCCTTGACGGAACCCCATCTTGGACCACTTTTAATTTAAAATACTTGCATAAAATTGATGATTCTGTTAGCTTTTCTATTGGCATTGAAAATATTTCTGATATTCATTACAAAACATTTGCCTCCGGAATTAGTGCAAATGGAATAAATTTAATATTATCTTTGCAATCCAATTTTTAATATCGTCCAAATGAAAAAAATATTAGTTATTTTTATATTTACTGCTTTTTTTAATTTTTCTTTTGCTCAAATTTGGGAGGACAACCTACTGATGCAAAATGAAAAGGCTTCTCTTGCTGAAAAAATTGATGCTTTTGAAAATTATAAATTACTGCATCCATACACAAAAGGAAATGGCTACAAGCCTTATGCTCGTTCCTTATATTTTTTAGAAAAACGAATGCCTGAAAATGGTATTTTCCCTTCCACTTCTTTATTTACTGAGTGGAAAAAAGAAAAAGAGAAATTAGCAAATGCAAGAATCACTTCTTCATCCAATTGGCAACCATTAGGCCCATTCGACACCCCAATTATTTTATCCAACGGTAAAAAGCGTGGAAATGGCAGGATAAATTCTATTGCTTTTGACCCTGTTGACCCAAACATTATTTGGATTGGATCGCCTGCAGGTGGTTTATGGAAAACTATTGATGGAGGAAATACATGGACTACAAATACAGATAATTTGCCTGTTATGGGTGTTTCAGGAATTGTTATTCATCCTACAAATAACCAAATAATGTATTTAGCAACTGGAGATGGAGATGGTGCGGATACATACAGTATTGGGGTTTTAAAAAGTACGGATGGTGGAAATTCTTGGAATACAACCGGTTTAAGTTATAGTGTAAGTCAAAATAAGAGAATTAATAAACTAATTATTAATCCTAATTATCCTGACAGTTTGGTTGCAGCAACAAATAGTGGAATTACAATTAGCCCTGATGGTGGTTCTACATGGATAAGTACTCTAACTGGCAGAATGCGTGATGTAAAGTTTAAGCCAAATAATCCTTCTGTTATTTATGCAGCATTAGACGCTTCAAGTGGGGCCTCAAAAATATACCGAACTAAAAATGGAGGTGTAGGATGGGCCATCTTAAGTGGGGGCTTGCCAACTGGAGGTCTTGATAGAATTTTATTAGGTGTAACGCCAGCAAATCCTGAAGTTGTTTACGCACTTATTGCAAAATCAGATGCTGGATTTTATGGTTTTTATAAATCTTCTGATGCTGGTGATACTTGGACAACAGCATTGGATTGTCCTGATCCAAGCAATACTGGATGTAATATTTTAGGGAGAAAGACTGACGGTACTTCAGATGGCGGACAATCTTGGTATGACATGAGTTTAGCTATTTCTCTTACTAATGAAAATCTTATTTATGCAGGCGGTATAAACCTTTGGAAGTCTAATAATGGCGGGCAAAGTT
>CATMIT010000023.1 GCA_950069165.1 uncultured Flavobacteriales bacterium | reverse complement strand
ATAGAATTATACAAAGTAGTTTTATCGGAAACAGCTTCTTCCTTTGCAGAGTGGAATATGGAGGACAACTAATCTTCACTTACTTCAAGCAAGTGCCTACGATAAACCGAAAATAATTTGGATTTTGAAATATAGCCCACATATTTTCCTTTTTTGAGCACTGGTAAATTCCACGCTCCCGTATCTTTCAAAATAGCAGTTACTTCTTCCATTGTGTTATGGGCTGAAAGAACTCCTAGTGGCGCTCTCATCATGGTGGAAACCGTTTCGCTTTGGTATAAACTTTGATCGAACATAATTCCTCTTACATCATCCATAGCCACAATACCTAGAAAAGTATTTTCATTATCAACCACCGGAAAAATATTTCGTTTTGAATTAGCAACCACTTTTACAAATTCGCCCAAAGTCATTGCTGGGTTTACTAGTGATAAATCCTTCTCCATTATTTTTTCTAATTTAATCCTGGAAAGGATTGCTTTATCTTTATGGTGGGTAACCAAATCACCTCTTTTTGCCAATTGCATGGTAAATACAGAATGTGGAACAAAATAAGTGGAAGTAATATAGGCAATGGAAGCGCTTATCATTAGTGGAATAAAAAGCTGATAACCAGATGTAATTTCTGCAATAAGAAAAATAGCAGTAAGTGGTGCGTGCATCACTCCGGCCATAAGTGCCGCCATACCTACCAATGCGAAATGACTTTCCGATAAATTATTAAGCCCTAAAAAAGCCAAAGATTTTGAAAAAATGACTCCCAAGCTAGCTCCCATAAAAAGTACTGGAGCAAAAATACCACCAACTCCACCAGCCCCTATTGTGGCTGAAGTAGCAATCACTTTCAAAAGAAAAAGTCCAATCAAAAACAACAATAAATTTTGGTTATTTTCTATTATTTTAGCAGAATTTCCACTGGTTAGTTTATTGATAAACTCATAACCCTCACCAAAAAGTGGTGGAAATAAATACACCAAAACCCCAATAATACTACCACCTAAAAGAATTTTCCAAAATCGTTTTTTAATGCGTTTGAACTTTGAAGTAATAAAAGTATAGCAGTGGTAAAAATAGACAGAAGTAAACCCTGCCAATAAGCCTAAGCCCACATACAGACCTAAATCTTTTAATTCAAACCCGCCCTGAATACTTACAGGTAACAGCACATCTGTACCTAAAAAGAATCGGCTTGTCATTACAGCAGAAACGGATGCTAGCAAAAGTGGAATTAAGGATGCCATAGTCAGATCGAGCATAATTACCTCAATAGCAAAAATAATGGCAGCAATGGGGGCTTTAAAAATAGCTGCAATAGTTCCGGCAACAGCACATCCAATAAGTAAGGTTTTACTTTTATAATTAAGGTGCAATAATTTTGAAAGTCGAGAGCCAATTGCCGAACCACTAACTGCCGTAGGAGCTTCCAAACCAACTGAGCCGCCAAAACCAACCGTAAGAGCAGAGGATATAATTGGCGAAAACATTTGATGCCAACGCATAATACTATTTCGCTTGGAAATGGAATACAAAATAGAAACAAAACCCCTGTTTCCGGGTTTTTTTAGGATGTATTTTAGAAATAAGTAAACAAGCGTTACTCCAATTAAAGGATAGAAGAAATATAAATAATTATTCCAATTTACCTGTATTCCAGTAGTTAGAAACTCTTCAATAAAGAAAACAGAATTTTTAATAATTACGGCAATTAATCCTGAGATTAGCCCAATTATTATGCTAAGAACATAGATAAATTGCTTGTGGTTTAGGTGCTTTAATCGCCAAACTAAAAAGCGCTTTAATAGCGACTTGTTTTCCATTTTAAAGAAGTCTAATATTTAACTCTTTCAATTGCTCTTCATCTATATCAGAAGGGGAATCAATCATAATATCACGCCCAGCATTGTTTTTTGGGAAAGCAATAAAATCACGGATACTTTCCTTCCCGCCCATAATGGCACACAAACGGTCAAAACCAAAAGCAATCCCCCCGTGAGGTGGTGCGCCATATTCAAAAGCATCCATTAAAAAGCCAAATTGTTCTTTCGCTTGCTTATCAGAAAACCCTAAATGTTTGAACATTAGTTTCTGTAAGTCCTTATCGTGAATTCTGATGCTACCGCCACCAATTTCATTCCCGTTTAGCACCAAATCATAAGCATTGGCACGCACTGCAGCCGGGTCAGTATCTAACAATGGAATATCATTTGGTTTTGGTGAAGTAAAAGGATGATGCATTGCATGATATCTTTCGGAATCTTCATCCCATTTCAAAAGTGGGAAATCCAACACCCAAAGCGGTGCAAATTCTTCCGGATTTCTAAGGCCTAATTCTTCTGCTAAGTGTAGTCGTAAAGTCCCTAAAGCTTTTCTAGTTTTTTGCGTTCCCCCTGCCATTATTAAGAGTAAGTCGCCTTTCTCACATCCTGCTTTTGCAGCCCATGCGTTTCTAGCATCTTCATCAAAAAACCTATCTACTGTCGATTTACTTGTTCCATCTTCATTGTATTTACAATAGATTAGCCCTGTTGCGCCCACTTGAGGTGTTTTTACAAAATCCACTAATTTGTCCAATTGCTTTCGTGTATAATTTGTACAACCTTTTGCGTTGATTGCCACTACTAATTCAGCTCTATCAAACACCTCAAATTCTTTGCCTTGGCATAGCTCATTCATTTCTATAAATTGCATGTCAAAACGAATATCTGGCTTATCTGTTCCATATAATTGCATGGCTGCATCATAAGTCATTCTTAGGAATTCATTCAGCTCAACTCCTTTTACTTCTTTCAATAAATGACGTATTAATCCTTCAAAAGTAATTAGAATATCTTCCTGTTCAATAAAGGACATTTCACAGTCAATTTGCGTAAATTCTGGCTGACGGTCAGCACGCAAATCTTCATCACGAAAACATTTTACAATTTGATAATATTTGTCAATTCCAGCAACCATCAAAAGTTGCTTAAAAGTTTGTGGTGATTGAGGTAGGGCATAAAATTGCCTTTCGTTCATCCTTGATGGGACCACAAAATCTCGGGCTCCCTCTGGTGTAGATTTAATTAAATAAGGGGTTTCCACTTCAATAAAACCTTGATTATCTAAATAATTTCTTGTCGCTTTGGCAACATCATGTCTTAGCATCAAATTCTCTTGTACAGGATTTCTTCTAATATCCAAATAACGATATTTCATTCTTATTTCTTCTCCACCATCTGTATCATTTTCAATAGTAAAAGGCGGTAATTTTGATTTATTGAGTATTGTCAGTTCCCTTACTTCAATTTCAATTTCCCCTGTTGAAATATTTTTGTTTTTAGAAATTCTTTCAATCACTTTTCCACTTATTTGGATAACAAATTCACGACCTAATTTTCTGGCAGCTGTGCATAAGGCGATATTAAAATCCATGTTAAATGCCAATTGCGTAATGCCGTATCTATCGCGTAAATCCACAAAAGTCATACCTCCTAAGTCTCTGTTTTTTTGTACCCACCCGCTAAGGGTGATTTCTTCACCAATATTTGAAATGTTTAATGCTCCGCAAGTATGTGTTCTTAACATCTTAAAATTATTTGTTTGCGAAATTACAAAACAAAATCAGATATTTGCAAAATGGAAATTAATCCTTTTGATGGCACTTATTTTATGAAAGAGGCCCTGAAGGAGGCTCAAAAAGCTTTAGAAAAAGAGGAGGTGCCTGTTGGAGCGATTATTGTTTGTGAAAATCAAATCATTGCCCGTGCCCATAACCTTACTGAGGCGTTAAATGATGTAACTGCCCATGCAGAAATGCAAGCATTTACATCTGCTTCTGATTATTTGGGAGGTAAATACTTGAAAAAATGCACCCTTTATGTGACATTGGAACCATGTGTAATGTGTGCAGGAGCATCCTTTTGGACACAAATAAAAAAAATAGTTTTTGGCGCAGCAGATGAGAAAAGAGGGTTTCAAAATATTGAAGAAAATTTATTGCATCCAAAAACTGAAATAGAGGGCGGAATATTGCAAGAAGAATGTGCTAAATTATTATCTGAATTTTTTAAAAGTAAGCGACAATAACACTATTTTTGCAAAAAAATAAACAAATGTATTCTGAAGAAATGTGTGCCCCAATGCGTGAAGATTTAACACAAGTTGGTTATGTTGAGTTAAAATCGGCTGAAGAAGTTGATGCTCTTTTAGCTAAAAAAGAAGGAACCGTATTAATAATTGTTAATTCGGTATGTGGTTGTGCGGCAGGAAATGCTCGCCCAGCAGCAAAAATGGCTACTCAATTTGAAGTAAAGCCAACTGTTTTTGCAACTGTTTTTGCAGGGCAAGACACTCAAGCTACAGCTAAAGCCAGAGAATTTATGGCGCCATATCCTCCCTCATCCCCATCCATTGCACTTTTTAAAGATGGTAAGATTGTTCATATGATTGAACGTCATCATATAGAAGGAAGGTCGGCCGATATGATTGCAGAAAATTTGGAAGGCGCTTTTAAAGAATTCTGCTAAAAGTATATTATGCAGAGCGCTTTGAAATGCTATACGCAACTGATGAAATTCCGTCTTTCTGCCACAGTAGTTTTCTCGGCACTTATTGGCTATCTTTTAGGAACAACAAGTCCTGATTTTTCTGAAATTCTTTTACTTATACTGGGAGGAATTTTAGTAACAGGTTCGGCCAATGCCCTGAATCAAATTTTGGAGCGAAATTACGATAAGCTGATGAAAAGAACGGCTATAAGGCCACTTCCGTCAGGTAATTTAACTCTAAACCAAGCACTTATATTTTCTTTTATAATCGGCATAATCGGTTTATATTTCTTAATGCTTATCAATTTGCAATGCAGTTTTTTCGGGCTACTTTCTATTTTACTTTATGTGCTTGTCTATACCCCTTTAAAAAGAGTTTCGGCTATTTCTGTTTTTATAGGCGCTTTCCCAGGGGCAATCCCAGTTCTACTCGGATGGGTAGCAGCTACTAACGATTTTGGTTTGGCAGCAGGAATTCTGTTTGCTATACAGTTCTGTTGGCAATTCCCACATTTTATTGCAATCTCCTGGGTGCTGGATGAGGAATATAAAAAAGCAGGTTTCAAGATGATGATAGGAAAAGAGAAAGGAAAATTAGCAACAACTATTGCAGTATTAGCAGCTTTTGTAATGACTATAGTCTCAGCAGCTCCTTACTTTCTCCACCACATTGAAGGACTTAGTTTATCTGCTGTTGCCTGCATACTTATAGTAATCCTAGGGCTATTTTTTACTTACCGATCTGTGCAACTATTCCATCAACAATCGGATAGTGCGGCCAAAAAGGTATTGCTTTCTTCCTATATGTATTTGCCCCTTATGCAATTGATTTATGTGTTAGACAAATATTTTATGCAATAAATATGAAAAAGAAAGATGCCGTTTTTGTCCCTATTATTATCTCTTTATCAATTATTATTCCTCTTGCAGTTGCATCCCTTATGTTGTTTTCAAATTATTTGCACATAAATAGCAAAAATGACTTTAGTTATCTTCCATTATTCCATGCCATATTAAATGGAACAACTGCTGTTTTACTTGTTTGTGGATTTATACTGATAAAAAACAAGCAAAGTAAACTACATAAATTTGTCATGATTTCTGCTTTTGTGTTATCCTCCGTGTTTTTACTTTCTTATGTTTTTTCCAAATTAGTTTTGGATCATGAAACTACCATATATTTAGGGGAGTATGTAAACACCTATCGTTTTATACTCATTTCACATATATTATTGTCGCTTGCTGTATTGCCTTTGGCTTTATTTTCCATGTATAGAGGTCTCACAGGAGAATTTGAAAAGCATAAAAATATCGTAAAATGGACTTTCCCCATTTGGATGTATGTGGCTATTACTGGGGTTTTAGTCTATGTATTTATGAGCCCTTATTATTAAGATTTATTTTTTCAGTACAGTAGGCACTTTAAAATAGTCAGAATCTTTTTCAGGAGCATTTTTAAGGGCCTCCACTTGCGAGACAACTGCTTTTATTTCATCCTCCCTCAGCACATTTACTTCTTCACTTAAATAAATAAGTGGCTCAACGCCTTCTGTGTCAATTTCATTTAATTTATCTACAAAACCAATAATTTTTTCAAGATCAGCTTTCATTTGTTCTCCCGACTGTTCATCAAATTCCAGTTTTGCCAAAGCAGCAATATCTTGTATTAGTTTGTTAGTTATCTTCATAGTTTTTCAATTGCTCAAAAATAGTATTGTAAACTGTGCTATTCAAATTTTCAGATGATTTATTTTCGTCTATTTTGGTAGAGGCATGAATTTTTATCCTTACCATTCCTGGGCTACCTTTAAAATATTCTTGTGGAAACTTCTTTTTATTATCCCCTATTGTAATTGGCACAATTTTCACGCTCTTTTCAATAGCCAAACGAAACGGCCCATTTTTGAATGTTTTCAAAAAAACTTCTGCATTAGGAATCCCTCCTTCCGGGAAAATACACATGCTAAGCCCCTCATCTAATTTTTTACCTGCCTTAAGAAAAGCAGAATAAGTATCTCTTATTTTGCTTCTATCGACTATTACTGTATTATTTTTATAAAACCAGCCAAATAGTGGAATGCTTGCAATTTCAGCTTTTCCCATAAATTGTAAAGGAACTGGTAATACTGCTAGAATAAGGGGGATGTCTAATGTTGAAACATGATTAGGACAAAATATGTAATGTTCATCTTTGTTCAACTTTTCTTCCCATTCCACTTTAGGGAAAATAAAGGATAAGCAAAGCGTTAGTTTCGACCAATAGCGGGTTAAGTGGCAAACTGTTTTATGATTCCGATAGATGGAAGTGAAGAAAAATAGTAGTGGAATAAAGATTAAAAAAATACTAAAAAATACCAGTAAAAACCACAGTCGCCAAAGCATACTAAAAAGATACCCTATCCATTTCATTGGAGCAAAGATAAAAATCCTATTTTTACAACATCAAATTTGTTAAGAAATGGCAAGAATACTTACGGGAATACAAAGCACAGGAAGGCCACATCTTGGAAATTTGTTGGGTGCGATAATTCCAGCAATAGCACTTTCAAAACAGGAGAAAAATGAGAGTTTGTTTTTTATTGCTGATTTGCATTCTTTTACCGCAATCCGTGATGCAGAAACCTTAAAAGAAAACACTTACGCCACTGCTGCTGCTTGGCTTGCTTTTGGTTTTGATACAGATAAAAATTTGTTTTATCGGCAATCGGATGTTACGGAAGTAACAGAACTGACTTGGTATTTGAATTGCTTCACGCCTTTCCCTATGCTTGCCAATGCACATTCCTTTAAAGATAAATCAAATAAATTATCGGATGTAAATACAGGGCTTTTTACTTATCCTGTATTGATGGCAGCTGATATTTTATTGTATGATGCAGAAATTGTTCCTGTTGGAAAAGACCAAATGCAACATTTGGAAATGACAAGAGATATTGCTGGGGCTTTCAATCATAAATACCCAAATTCCTTTGTAATTCCAGAAACAAAAGTGGATAAAAGAATGATGATTATCCCAGGAACGGACGGACAAAAAATGAGTAAATCTTACAATAATGATATTGATATTTTCCTTTCGGATAAAAAACTAAGAAAGAAAATCATGGGAATAAAAACAGATTCTACTCCAATGGAAGAACCAAAAGATACCGAAAATTGTAATGTCTTTCAACTGTATAAACTTTTAGGAACTGACAATCAAATTGCTAATTTAAAAAAGAAATATGAAGAAGGTAATTTTGGTTATGGAGATGCCAAAAAAGAATTGTTTGAACTGATTTGTGAAAAGTATAAAAAGGAGAGAGAAAATTTCAATCAGCTAATGGACAATACTGACATTATAGAAAAGGAATTACAAAAGGGAGCTAAAAAAGCAAGAGTAATAGCTTCTGAAGTACTACAAAGAGTTAGGACTAATATTGGCTACTAATGCCTGATAAACTCATCATTGATTTTATAAAGCATCATCATCTACTAACACTTGCTTCTAGTAAAGATAATTTACCGTATTGTTGTAGTGTTTTTTATGTGTATGATGAAAAGAAAAATTGCCTGATTTTTTCTTCTGATACAAAAACCAAACATGCTAATGATTTTATAGCAAACCCAAATGTGGCCGGGACTATTGCTTTAGAAACAAAAGAGATTAGTAAAATACAGGGCGTACAATTACTGGGAGCGATACAAGAATTAAAAGGAGAAGATTTAAAAATTGCTAAAAAACAATACTTAAAAGCATTCCCTTATGCTCGGCTAATGAAACCACAGCTTTGGGCAATGCAACTGACTTTCATCAAAATGACACACAACAAATTGGGATTTGGAAAGAAGTTAGTTTGGAAAAAATAATGTTGTCATACTCTGAATGAAATGATATTTTTCCCCTTTCTTTTTTAGAATTTGTAAATTTCTCACACAAGGCTCGAAATGACACCACCTACAAACTAAAAACCAATAACCACAACCTATCTTATTCGATACTTCTCAAAAAGTTCCTTTTGGTGGTTGTTCAAATCGATAGCAACTCCTTTAATATATGCCTGTTCCACATTGTTTGTTCTCATATCCAAGGCATCTCCACTACTAATAAAAAAAGTAGCATCTTTTCCAAATTCAATAGAACCAACTTGCTTTTCAATGCCTAAAATTTTAGCGGTATTTAAAGTAATTGCAGAAATGGCATCTTCATAATCCAGTCCATAAGCTACTGTAGTCCCGGCAGAAAAAGGTAAATTCCTGGCACCCATTGCTTCCATATTACCTTCATAACTAAGACAAAACAAAATGTCGGCTTCTTTTAGTTTTTTAGCTTGTGTAAAAGGCTCATCAATAGGACTATCTTGGCTATCTGGAAGGCGGTGCACCCTATTTAAAATTAAAGAAATATTTTTTTCTTTCAGTAAATCCACAATTTTTAGGGCTTCCTCCGCTCCCACAATCACTATTTTTTTGATGTGTAATTTGTTTGCCATTTCAATTGCTTTGCGCATATCTTTGGCATAATCGGCATGGATGTACAGTGTTTTATTACCATCAAAAAGTCCTTTCATGCTTTCCATTCGCAAATCCATAATATTAGCTGATTTGGCATAGGCCCCCGCTTTTGTAAAAAAGGTTTTTATCTCATCAGTTCGCTTATTGTATTTTTCATTTTTCTTACTATCTCCTGATTTTCCCCACCAATCACTACTATGATAAGAGGACGGCCAATTCAGATGCAAGCCATCATCCGCCCTTAGCACTGCATCTTCCCAATTATTACCATCCAAATAAATAATAGAGGATTGCCCAGAAACAGTACCTCCCCTAGGAGTAACTTGAGCAAGCATTACCCCATTTGACCTAACAGTTGTAATAATTTTAGAATCGGTATTATAAGCGATAAGCGAACGCACATTTGGATTAAGGGCGCCAGTTTCTCTATAATCGTGAGTGGCCCTAACTCGTCCAATTTCCGTAATCCCTAAAGTAGTATTAGGCACAATAAATGCAGGATAAATGCGCTTTCCGTCAAGTTTTATTATAGTATCATAAGCAGTTGGGTTTATTCTAATGACATTTGCATCCGCAACCAAAGAAAATTTTCCATCCTCTACACTAATAGCGGAGTTCTCAATTTTCAATCCATTTCCTAAATGCGCAACTGCTCCCAAATACAAAATGTGACTTTGGGCAAAAGTAATTTGCACAAAAGCGATACAAAATATATGTAAAATCAGTTTTCTTATCATGGCTCTAAGGTATCACAATGATATAGTTTTTCTTCTTTTTTTTGTGGCTTCTTCTTTTTACCTTTAGCACTTATCATTTTTTTGATGATGCGCATTCTCTCCTTTAAATTATGCTTTCTTAATTGTATATCTCTGTCCTTATCAAATAGACAAATACCATCCACATAAGTTTGCTCGGCTTTGGCATAAATAGAAAGTGGATTGTCAGACCAAATAACAATATCGGCATCTTTCCCTACTTTTATGGAGCCCATTCTATTATCTAAATGCAGGAGTTTTGCAGGGTTGAGGGTAACCATTTTCCAGGCATCCTGTTCAGTAGTTCCACCATACTTCACTGCTTTTGCAGCTTCCTGATTTAGTCGCCTTCCCATTTCGGCATCATCTGAATTAATAGCAGTAACCACCCCAGCATTATTCATCAATGTTGCATTATAAGGTATAGCATCATTTACCTCAAATTTGTATGCCCACCAATCCGAAAAAGTAGAGCCACCAGCACCATGGTTTTTCATTTTCTCTGCTACTTTATAGCCCTCCAAAATATGGGTAAAAGTATTAATGTTAAAATGCATAGAATCCGCCACATGCATTAGCATATTTATTTCAGATTGCACATAAGAATGGCAAGTAACAAAGCGTTCACTTTTCAAAATTTCAACCAGTGCATTAAGTTCCAAATCTTCTCTTGGAGATTCTGATTTTCTTTTCATACTACTGGGCATAGCATTATACAAATCCCACTCCAATTGGTATTTTCTTGCCCTGTAAAATGCATCATAAAAAACTTGTTCAACACCCATGCGAGTTTGTGGGAAACGCACCCGGTTAAAATCACCCCAATTAGATTGTTTTACATTTTCGCCCAAAGCAAATTTGATAAAACCATCAGCTCCATCAATTTTCATTTCTTCTGCACTACTTCCCCACCTTAGTTTTATTAAAGCAGATTGTCCGCCAATTGGGTTTGCCGAACCGTGCAAAAGTTGTGAAACAGTTACCCCGCCAGAGAGTTGCCGATAGATATTAATATCATTTGCATTTATCACATCTCCAATTCGCACCTCAGCTGTAACCGCTTGACTTCCTTCATTCACTCCTCTTCTGATGGCAATGTGCGAATGCTCATCAATAATTCCGCAAGTAATGTGCTTTCCGGTTGCATCAATTGTTTTTACGACTTCATCCTTATCTAGAATTTCAGATAAATCCAATTCCTTTCCAACTGCAACAATAGAGCCGTCCTTTATTACAACATCTGTATTTTCTAAAATTCCTTCTGCTTCATTAGTCCAAACGGTTGCATTTTTGAAAATGACAGTTTCATCTGAAGGTTTTTCAGTAAAACCATAGGCTTTATTTGGCATCCAGATTTTCGGAATAATACTATCTGTTTCTACTTTTAACTCTTTTCCCTTTTCCTCAAAAATAGAATCACTCACCATTGAAAAGTGATGAAAAATTCCATTTTCATCTTGGTATCTTCCCTCTATTTTTCCATCAGAAAATATTCCCATAGATCGGAAGTTTCCACTTTTTGTGTTTATACTAATGGTATTCCCTTCAAAAGAGGTAGGAAGCGACAAAGAATCCAAAAGATAAATGGTAGTTTTTGGCTTTGTTTTACTTCCTTTAATTGCTACCAACTCATTTTCAAACTCATCAGAATTTAGCGTATAATATCCTCTTATATCAATTTCTTGTTTTTTGTTTACCACATATTTTTTTCCAGCAATCCAATTTTCATAAATAATGCCATCTTCAAAAATATCTTTGGAGCAAATAATAAAATTGGCATATTTATCTTTTTCAATTGTGCCGATTAAGTTTTCGGCATTTAGTTGTTGAGAGGGAATTGTAGTAAGTGCAGCAAGCGCATCTTTTTTAGAAAGCCCTTTTTTTATGGCTTTTCTCAAATTTTTCAAAAAATCTTTTGGGTTTTTATTCCCAGAACTTGTAAAAGAAAAAGCGATATCGTTTTTGACTAAAATAAGAGGGTTGAAAGGGGCGCTTTCCCAATGTTTTAGCTGCTCGAGTGTTATATTTTCCGCTTCTTCCGGATTGCTAACTTCATAACTTTCAGGAAAGTTAAGCGGTAAAATAAAGGAGAAATCCGTTTGCTTGATGATATCCAACTGCTTATACTCATCCCCATTTCCTATTATAATATAATCCACTTCAAATTCATCCGCTATTTTATAAATTCTAGAAATATCGAAAGCATCCTTTACTTGAAAAATTTGTGGTAAATCTTGTTGGCTGTTAAAAGCCTCAAAAGAATAATTAATATCCTCCACCCCTTGGCTGTACCACTCTGCATCCAAATAAGTTTGCCGCAGAAGAGCAATACTACCCATCAATGATGTGGGATATTTTTGACTGGAATTCCCTTTGCTAAAGGAATAGTGTGCAGCAGCATTTTTTATCAAAATGTTTTGATGTTCCTTTTCTTCAGAGAGAAGAACCAAGCAGCCAGCTCCTCTTGCTATCCCATTTTTATGATGTGTAAGTACTGTGCCAAATCCAATGCTTCTGAAATCTTTTGCTTTTTTATTATTACTAAAGTTGTTTGCAGCAATAATTTCTGGGTGAATGGCTTGGTTCCAATGAAAAGCGCCCTCTTTTTTGCTGGTATATTGTGGACGGTTGCTATGCTCCCTTTCAGCTGTTTTTGGCAAACCATATTGGGTATTTAAATCGATAAAAGAAGCATAAATATAATCGCCCTTTAAATCTTTTACTATTGCACCTGTGGGGATTTGCACTACAGTATCTGCTTCCAGTATTTTATTTCCCTGAATCAATAAAATACCATTTACTATTTCCTTGTCAGGACTTACAATATGTGCATTTATAAAAGCATAAATCGGCTCAAATTCTGTTACCACTCCATTTACCGGAAATGTTTCTTGCGCAAAAGAATGCAAGCACAAAGAAGAAAAGAAAATTAAGAAAAATCGTTTTAGCATTTTAGCAAAATTTAAGCCGTGAATTTACATATTTTTTACAAAGCACCATACATTTAAAAATTCATCTGCATAAAATGGGTACATTTGTAAAAACTAAAACCACAAATATGTCATTAATTATTCATCATTATCTTCCTTTTCTCTTGCTTTTTATGCTTGTATTAGCAGTTGTTAAATCTTTTTTAGTTAGTTATGCTGGTAAAGATTTATGTTTAGAGAAATGCAAGATTTTATCTATTACTATGATTTTGGCACATCTGCAATTGGTGTTTGGTATAATTTTATTCTACAAAAAATCATCTGAAATTTTAGATTGGTCAGTTGTTATGAGTAATACAGATAGTAGATATACTTTTATAGAGCATCCTTTAATGATGCTACTTGCAATTATACTTATTTCGGTAGGAAGAGTAAAAGCAAAGAAAATAGAGGATAGTAAAAAATCAGCAAAAACCATTTTCATTTATTTTTTTATAGCACTTATTCTAATTCTAGTTCGCACCCCTTTTGACAAATTATTAGTATTTTAATTTTTCTGTGGCAGAAAAAGCAATTCTTATTGGCGTTATTACCCCTGAACAAAACAAAAATCAGGCAGAAGAATATTTGGAGGAATTAGCTTTTTTGGCGAAAACTGCTGGTGCAATTCCAATAAAAAAGATTACACAAAAACTTGCTGTTCCCAACAACAAAACCTTTATTGGAAAAGGAAAAATTGAAGAGGTAAAACAATTAGCAAAACAGGAAGAAGTAGAGCTCATCATTTTTGATGATGATTTAAGCCCAGTGCAACTAAGAAACATTGAAAAGATTTTGGAATGCAAAATATTAGACAGAAGTAATTTGATATTAGATATTTTTGCCTCCCGTGCTAGAACAGCAAATGCAAAAACCCAAGTAGAACTTGCACAATATCAGTATCTGCTACCCCGCTTAACACGAATGTGGACACACCTTGAACGGCAAAAAGGGGGTATAGGAATGAGGGGGCCAGGTGAAACTCAAATTGAGACAGATAGAAGAATTATCGGTCAAAAAATATCCTTACTAAAAAAGCAGTTGGAAAAAATTGACAAGCAAAAAGTGACCCAAAGAAAAGGAAGAGGAAATATGATAAGGGTAGCGGTTATTGGTTATACTAATGCTGGCAAATCAACCCTGATGAATCAGCTAAGTAAATCAGAAGTATTTGTTGAAGACAAATTATTTGCCACTTTGGACACCACCATTCGGAAAGTAGTAGTAGAGAATCTTCCATTTTTATTGGCCGATACAGTTGGTTTTATTCGCAAACTTCCGCATCAGTTGGTTGAATCTTTTAAATCTACTTTAGATGAAGTACGTGAATCTGATTTACTTTTGCATGTGGTTGATATTTCCAATCCAAATTTTGAAAATCAAATAGAAGTGGTAAACCAGACGCTTGCCGAGATTGGAGCAAGTGATAAGCCAATAGTTTTGGTGTTTAACAAAATGGATGCTTTTAGCTATATAGAAAAAGAGGAAGACGATTTAACACCCAAAAAAATGGAAAATATTTCCTTAGAAGATTTACAAAAAACATGGATTTCAAAATTAGAAGAGACCACGATTTTCATTTCGGCACTTAACAAAACTAATTTTAAAGAGCTTAGGGAATTGCTGTATAAAAAGGTGAAAACACTTCACAAGAAAAGATATCCGTACAATAACTTTCTCTACTAAGAAAAATCTTCTAAATCGTATAATTTTTTGTAGTGCCCACAACTAGCTATAAGCTGCTGATGCGTACCAGATTCTACTATTTCTCCTTCATGCAAAACAATTATTCTATCCGCATGCTGAACGGTAGAAAGGCGGTGGGCAATAACAATGGAGGTTCTTAATTTCATTAAATTGTTGAGGGCATCTTGTACCAATTTTTCCGACCTTGCATCTAGTGATGAGGTAGCCTCATCCAATATTAAGATTGGTGGGTTTTTTAAAATTGCACGCGCAATGCTTAATCTTTGTCTTTGCCCTCCCGATAGCTTCACGCCACTATCCCCAATATTTGTTTGGTAGCCATTTTCGCATTGTAAAATAAAATCGTGTGCATTGGCAACCATTGCGGCCGATTCCACATCTTGCTTTGTTGCAGTAGCTTTCCCCAGCAGAATATTGTTGTATATACTATCGTTAAACAAAATAGATTCTTGATTTACTATCCCCATTAGTTTTCTTAAATCAGCAATTTTTAAGTTTTTAATATTCTCTCCATCAATTTGAACTGCTCCTATTTTAACATCATAAAAGCGAGAAATAAGGTCGGCCAAAGTAGATTTTCCACTCCCTGATTGCCCCACCAAAGCAACTGTTTCTCCTTTTTTAATGCTTAAATTTATATCTTTTAAAACTTCTTTGTTTTCATAACTAAACGTTACCCCTTTAAATTTTATTTCTTCTACAAAAGTGGAAATAGATTTTGCATTAGGGGCATCTTGAATATCATTCTCAGTATCTAATATTTCATGAATACGAGCAGCTGATGCACTTCCTTTTTGTATGAAATAATAGGCGGAAGTGAAGGATTTTACAGGAGGAATTATCTGCGAAAAAATGACAATGTAGCCAATGAATTCTTCTGGGGATAGCGGACTATTTCCACCAAGGACTAATTTACCTCCAAACCACATTACCATTACTAAAACTATTGTGCTCAAAAACTCGCTCATAGGGGAGGACAAATCTTTCTTACGTAACAAACGAGTCATTATATTTTTGTAAGCTGCACTTTCTTTTGCAAATTTTTCATGAATTCTTTTTTCGGCATCAAATGCTTTAATAATTCTCAGGCCTGATAAATTTTCATCAATTATAGAGAGTAATTGTCCCATTTTATTTTGTCCTTTTGCTGAGGATTTTTTTAAGCTTTTGCCAATAAGGGCAATCAAAAACCCAGTAATGGGAAATAAAATAACAACAAAAAGCGTAAGCTGAGGGCTAATAATGATTAATGTAATCAAAAAGATAATAATATTTATCGGGTCCTTAAAAAACATTTCTAAGGAACTCATTACCGACCATTCAATTTCAACCAAATCGGTAGTCATTCTTGCAGTAATATCCCCTTTTCGTTTTTCTGTAAAGAAGGAAATAGGCAAACTGAGAATCTTTTTATTCAAGTCATTTCTTAAATCGCACACCACGCCATTTCGTATTGGAGAGAGAAAATAAAGTGCTAAATACCGACATAAATTCCTGAAAAAGAACATTACCAAAATCAAAATACAGACAAAAACAAGTGCCTCAGCCTTTCCTTTGTCGTCAATAATGCTAGTGATAAGTGCATAAAAATTTTCTTTAATGGCAGTAGCACTAAATCCTAAATCAATAGGATTATATACCTTTTGTTGTGTGCCAAAAAGTAACCCTAAAAAGGGAATAATCATGGTAATGGACACCAATGAGAATAAAATATTAAAAATGTTAAAGAAAATATTAAGCCCAGCATATCCTAAATAAGGCTTTACATATTTCAGTATTCTGAAAAAATCTTTCATAAGCGCAAAGATAGAAGAATAAGGATTAATGAAAGATGTATCTTTGCAAAATGGAAACTACACGACAAAAAAAGATTTCACGACTTATACAAAAAGATTTAGCCATAATATTTCAACAGGATGCTCCAGCACTTTTGGGCAGTTTTTTGTTTACCATAACAGGAGTAAGGGTATCGCCCGATTTGTCGGTCGCTAAAGTGTATTTGAGTATTTTCCCATCAGATGACAGCAAAAATCTAATAGAGAAGGTGAAAGAAAAAAGACCATTTTTTAGGAATCTGTTGGCCAAAAAAGTGCGACATCAACTTAGAATAATTCCTGAATTACACTTTTATTTGGACGATTCGGCAGATTATGCGGATAAAATAAATAGATTGTTGAAAGAATGAACTTTCCCTTTTTTATAGCCAAACGATACCTTTTTAGTAGCACAACAAAAACGGCTGTAAATATTATATCCTTTGTTTCCATGATTGGAGTGGTTGTTGGCACTGCCGCTTTAGTGCTTTTACTTTCGGTTTTCAATGGCTTTGAGGACTTGCTACTTAGCATGTATAATAGTTTTGATCCCCACATCAAAATCACTTCAAATGAAGGAAAAACCTTTGATCCTGAAAATATTTTTTCTGAATTAAATAATAATGAGGATATTTTATATTTCACGGATGTATTGGAAGAAAAAGTGCTGATGAAAAATGGGAAAAACGAATTTATTGCCAGCATAAAGGGCGTGGGAGAAGATTTTAGCAAAATGACAAATCTGGACAGCATAATTGTAGATGGAGAAAATTTTGACACATACAAAAGCAATAGTATCGCAATAATTGGACAAGGGGTAGCCTATCATCTTTCCATTGGTATAGGGAATATGTTCAATCGGCTGAAAATATTTGTGCCAAATAGAGAAAGTAAAACGCTATTAAACCCAAGCAATGCTTTTGCTTCTACAGCTGTAATCCCCATAGGAATTTTTAGTTTAGGAGGCGAATACGACAACAAATACATTATTACGCCCATTGCTTTTTTGCAAGATTTATTACACAAAAAAGAGGTTTCTGCTATTGAGATAAAACTAAAACAGGAGAGCAAGATGTTAGAAGTCCAAAAATATTTGCAAAGCAATTTAGGAGAAAACTATAAGGTAAGTAACCGGTTGCAACAGCATGCTGTTTTGCATAAAATTTTGAATTCAGAAAAATTGGGCGTATTCATAATCCTGACTTTTATGCTGATTATTGCTACCTTCAATATTATTGGTTCGCTTAGTATGCTAATGATTGAAAAAAAGAATGACATCAAGACTTTTTGGAATTTGGGCGCTAGCCAAAAAAGCATACAGAAAATATTTTTTACAGAAGGAATGCTAACGGTAATAATTGGAAGCTTTTTAGGGGTTCTACTTGGCTTACTGCTGGCTATTTTACAAATGAAATATGGAATTATCGGTATGGGAGAAGGAAATTTTATTATTCATTCTTACCCTGTGGTAATACATTATTTGGATTTACTTTGGGTAGAAATAACAGTAATTGTTATTGGGCTTTTTGCCTCTTGGTATCCTGCAAAAGTTTTGACTAATAGACTACTTAAAACTTAACCCCCTCAAACTCCACTGCTACTTTGTCTAAAGTTTCCATAATCTCTTCCAAATTATAAGAGGTGACCATTTTAATTCTATACGCTTTAAAGTGAGGAATTCCTTTAAAATAATTGGTATAGTGGCGTTTCATTTCCGCAATTCCCAGCACTTCTCCTTTCCACTTAATAGAATGTTGCAAATGCCTTTTGCATGCACTTACTCTATCTTGTAGAGTCGGTTTTTCTAAATGCGTATTAGTTTTAAGAAAATGCTTTATTTCATTAAAAACCCAAGGGTAGCCAATGGCAGCTCTTCCAATCATCACGCCATCTACTCCATATTTATCTTTTACTTCTGCTACTTTTTCAGGAGAATCTACATCTCCATTTCCAAAAACAGGGATATGCATATTTTGGTTGTTTTTTACCTCTCCGATTAAAGTCCAATCTACCACTCCTTTATACATTTGTTTTCTGGTTCTGCCATGAATAGAAATTGCTTTTATACCAACATCCTGCAATCGTTCCGCCACCTCAACTATATATAAAGAATTTTCATCCCAGCCTAAACGGGTTTTTACCGTTACTGGAATATTAGTAGCTTTTACTATTTCTTTGGTCATGGCCACCATTTTTGGGATGTCCTGCAATATGCCAGCCCCCGCTCCTTTATTTGCTACTTTTTTTACTGGGCA
>CATMIT010000022.1 GCA_950069165.1 uncultured Flavobacteriales bacterium | reverse complement strand
AGGAAATATAAGCAATAATCCCAACTACCAAACCGGCAACAGTAGTTACCATGGCTGTATAGATTCCTTTAGAAAGCATCTCCACATCAATATTTCCTCCAGCACTTGCCATCTCATGAAAGGCAACAATCATGCCAATTACGGTTCCTAAAAACCCAATCATTGGAGCAGCACCTGCAATAGTTGCCAAATTTGCCAGATTACTTTCCATCTTAAAAATTTCTAATTTCCCTTGGTTTTCAATGGCTGCAGAAATATCAGTCATAGGCTTATTAATTCTGTCAACTCCTTTTTCTATCATTCGTGAAATGGAACTGTCTGTATTTTTGCACAATGTTTTTGCTGCCTTAATGTCTTTTGCTTCTACAAAATTTCGAATACTTTTTAAAAAATTTTCATCCTCTTTGCTTGCCTTATTAATTGCAGAAAATCGTTCAATTAATATGTAAATTGCAACAATTGATAATATTCCTAATGCGCTCAGTATAATAGTTCCTCCAGTTCCTCCACTGGTTATTAGTTGCATTATAGATAGCGTTTTTTCTTCTACCACTATTTGATTGATAGGGTCATTTGCAAGTACAGTTTGTAAAAGGATTGTGTTCATAATTTACTTTTAATTAAAACGATTATTTTATTTTTTATTGTATCAAAATATAAGTTGCAGCACCTGCCAAATATCCCATAAGAGCCAAAAGAGAGATTTTTTTCATGTACCAAATAAAGTCCACTTTCAAAATTCCCATAACTGCAACCCCTGCTGCCGAACCGATAATTAACACGCTACCTCCCGTTCCAGCACAATAGGCCAAAAATTGCCAAAACTTACCATCCACAGCATAATCTCCAATCCCTTGAATATCATACATTCCCATTGCTCCTGCTACTAGTGGAACATTATCCACAATGGAAGAAAGCAATCCTATCACAATATTAATGGCATAAATATTTCCTCCTGTTTTCTCGTCTAAAATACCGGCTACCAAACCTAAATGTCCAGCAGATTGCAAAGAAGCTACTGCCAATAAAATTCCTAAAAAGAAAAAGATGGTAGGTACATCCACTTTTTTCAACACACCAATTACAGAGAGTTCTGCTCTTTTTTCGTGGTTCTTGCTTCTATGCAAAATTTCAGTGATTAGCCAAAGAATACCCAATGAAAGCATCATACCTAAATAGGGTGGCAAGTGGGTAACAGTTTTAAAAATCGGTACAAATAATAAACCACCTACTCCCATATAAAAAATTAAGTTTCTTTCAAAAGATGAAGTAGGGTCTAGGTAATGTTCTTTGGTTTCAGTAAGTACAGGTCTTTGTACTTCTCCTTTTAATTTGAATGAAAGATAGATGAGAGGAACTAGCGCACAAACTAAACTCGGTATAAAAATATTGGTGATAATACTTCCGGCAGTTACTTGTCCTCCAATCCAAAGCATAATAGTGGTTATATCCCCAATTGGCGACCATGCACCACCCGCATTAGCTGTCAATATCACCATTCCTGCAAACATCCAAAGTGTTTCCTTATCCTTTATCAGTTTAGTAAGCAGTGCTGACATTACAATGGCGGTGGTCAAGTTATCCAATGCAGCAGAGAAAAAGAAAGTAATTAAACTTAAAATCCACATAAGTGCTACTTTCTTATTAGTTGTAATTTTGTCTGTAATAATGGTAAATCCTTCATGCGCATCAATCAATTCCACTATGGTCATTGCACCAAGTAGAAAGAATAAAATTTCTGCAATATCTACTAAATGATGACGTAACTCTTTTGTTAAATCATGGGCATCAATTCCTGAAAATGCAAACAATGCCCAACATAAGGCGCCTATAATAAGAGCAGAAGCTGCCTTATCAATTTTTAGTGGATGTTCCAATGCAATTGCCAAGTAGCCTAACACAAAGACTACAATCATAAGAGTGAAAATCATAAAAAAAGGATTTAATTATTTTGCTGCAAATATACTGTTGTAGACGGGAATGCAAAATCAGAATTGTGCTTTTTTACAATCTCCATTATTTTATAATTGATATCTTCTCTTACATCTATTAAATCGTCCCATTTTGGACTATTTACATAATAAATTACAAGTATATCCAATGAACTAGAGCCAAATTCTTGGAAACGAACTTTGCCTTCTTGGTCTGTTTTTGCATGATTGTTTATCATTTCTTGGATATCGTTAACTATAGCCTTAATTTGTTCAACTGAAGTGTCATAAGTAAGCCCCAGATTAAATTTAACCCTTCTTACCGGTCGCATCCCTAAATTATCCAATTCGGCATCTATCATCTTTTTGTTAGGTACAGTTACAATACTTTTATCATAAGTTCTGATTCTGGTGCTTCTAAATCCTACCTTTTCTACTTTTCCCGTTACAGAGCCAACGGTAACGGTATCGCCAACGGTAAAAGGTCTATCGAAAAAGATGGTAAAAGAACCCAATAAATTCTCCAAACTTTCTTTGGACGCCATAGCAAGGGCAATTCCTCCAATTCCAAGCCCTGTTGCAAGGGCGGTAATATTCACTTCAAATACATTGCCCATTATAATGAATAGGGCAAAAATATAAGTCAAGATTTTTGCAATTTCAATGATAAAAGGGATGAGTTGGTCATCCATTTTATTTTCTGTTTTCTCCGCTCTAGCAAATAGTATTAGTCCTACATAATCAATCACTTTTAGCAGAATCCAAAAGATAGAGATAACATAAATTAGAGCATAAACTTTACTTACCAGCATTTTTAGACCAAACTCTTCTACATTTCCCAAATTCCAAGAAGGAGGATATTGAATATGAGATGCGCCAAGATAAATAATGGAGAGCATGACAAAGAGTCCTATGGGTTTGGTAAGTATTTCGTTAAATTTCTCAACTCCAATTTCACTATCTTTTTTACCAATAACCTTATAAAGCAAACGACTTAAATATCTGGAAAAAAGTTTTTTGAATAAAAGCCCTAACAGAATTGCCCCTAAAAACCAACAATAATCTTGTAGGGTATTTCCAAGAAATTCCGTTTGTAAAAATTGTGTGTCCATATTTTATAATAGTTGTTTTAAAGCAATTTCTAATGCTGTTTTTGAGATGTCAGTTTTAGATTGATTAATATTATTTACTTTAATTAAAGCACTTTTAATGGTGTCAGAAACAGCCGTAAAGATAGCAATATCTTTCATTTGGCAATCATCTTGCATAAAGTAGGAAAAAGCCCTTGCCATTCCACAATTTGCAATAAAATCTGGTACTACACTTACTCTTTCATCCGCACTTTTTGATATAGGGCCAAAGAAAATTTCTTTATCGGCAAAAGGCACATTAGCTCCTGCAGAAATCACTTCTAATCCATTATCCACCATAGTATCTAACTGAGTTTGTGTAAGTAAACGAGAAGCAGCAGCAGGAATAAAGATTTCAGCTCCAATACTCCATATTTCTTCATTTACTTTTTCAAAAGGCAGTATATTTTCTGCTTCCAAAAAGTTTCCGCTTCTATCTTCAATAAGTGATTTTACCTGTTCAAAAGTAAAACCATCTTTATTTATAATACCACCTACTTTGTCGATAATTCCTACAATAATAGCGCCTGCTTGCGCTAAATAATAAGCAGCCGCACCAGCCACATTCCCCCATCCTTGAGTAATTACTCTTTTCCCTTTTACATCTCCTCCAAAAATATTGTAGAAATGTAATACGGATTCAGAAACTCCATAGCCAGTTATCAAATCACCAACCGAATAATCCTTTTGAAGATTTGGAGTCAGATTTTTATCTTTAACTATTAAAGGAACGCCCTGTATTAGTCGGTTAATAATCTGCATTTTTCCTACCTTATCTTTTTTGAAATGTCCATTTACTACCCCTTCAAGCGGAAATAAAATTCCATTTTCTTTGCAAATTGGCATGGCTTCTTCTATTTCATCTACATTCATATCTCCACCAGTACCATAATAAGTTTTTAATAATGGTTTTGCAGCAGCAAACCATCTTTTTAAAACTTCTTTTTTTCTTGGATCTTTTGGGTCAAAATTTATTCCAGATTTTGCACCACCAATTGGAGGACCTGAAACCGTAAATTTCACTTCCATGGTTTTAGCAAGTGCAACTACCTCCTGCTCAGATACATTGGTATGCATTCTTGTTCCGCCAGCAGAGGCACCTCCTCTTAGGGAATTTATTACAATCCAGCCTTTTGCATTGGTTAAATTATCTTGCCACTTAAATACAATTTCGGCTTTTTTGTTTTCAAACTTTTTAAGTAATTCTTCCATCTTCTTTTTATCAGTAAAATTTTTGCAAAGGTAAGCAATATAGCTAATTGCTTAGGCTTGTGGCTTAAAGATTTCTCCTGCTGAACAATCTCTTTCTGCTCCTGTTACAGACTGTAAACAATTTGTCTCATTCCTAAGTTTTAATACTCCCAAGAAACCAAAAATTAAGGCTTCTTTATAATCAATGATTTCATTTTTTGGAATAATAATTTCAGATTTTGCATAATGACTTATCCTACAAATTAAATAAGCATTAAACACACCACCACCACTTATTAATACCTTTTCATCTTTTAAGTAATTTCCTATTTGCATTGCGATATGTTCGCAAAATGTGTGTAGTAAGTCTTCTATTTTGTGCTCTGAGCTTATTATTGGTTCAATAAATTCTTCTACCCATTCTCTGCCAAGCGATTTGGGAGGTTTTTTATTGTAAAATTTAAGTTGATTTAGCTTGTTCAATATTTCAGGAATTAGCGTTCCTTTTTTTGCTAAAGTTCCATTTTTATCAAATTCAAAACCTAACTTTTTACTTAGTTGATTGAGCACAATATTTACAGGACAAATGTCAAAAGCAGTAATCCCTCCATTATCTTTTATTGAAATATTAGAAAATCCACCCAAATTTAAACAGTATTTGTATTGAGGAAAAAGTAATAAATCTCCAATAGGAACAAGTGGAGCGCCTTCACCGTTAAGGGAAATATCTAAACTTCTAAAATCACAAACGGTAGTTGTTTTTGTGAGGTTTGCTATGGTTTGTCCATCCCCAATTTGAAGTGTTAATCCTTTTTTTGGTTGATGAAAAATAGTGTGCCCGTGAGATACGATATAGTTGAATGAAAGATTAAATTCATCCTTATATTCACTAATAAGTTGTGCTAAATATTTTCCGTACTCAATATTAGCATTTGCAATTTTCTTATCATTTTTTTTATGCAATCCACTTAATTCATCCCTCCATTTTTTGGAGTAGGGGATGGTTTGTGTTTTTTTAATACTGAAACTCCAATTCTTCTTTTTGGTGTATATACAAAATGCTATATCCACACCATCTAAGGATGTTCCAGACATTATTCCCAAAATTCGATAGCAAGTCTTTGTTTTCATTTGACCTCAAAAATAGTGGAAAATGTGTATTTTTGTTCGAATTTTTTAAAAACAGATGAAAAGATGAATTTTGAATTGACGGAAGAGCATAAGATGATTAGGGATGCGGCAAGAGATTTTGCGCAAACAGAATTATTGTCAGGAGTAATTGAAAGAGACGAAACTCAATCTTTTCCTACTGAGCAAGTAAAAAAGTTGGGGGAACTAGGGTTTCTAGGAATGATGGTTGATCCTAAATATGGCGGAGCAGGCATGGATGAAATATCTTATGTGTTGGCTATGGAAGAAATTTCAAAGGTAGATGCTTCTACATCTGTTGTAATGTCAGTGAATAATTCATTGGTGTGTTGGGGCTTGGAGACTTTCGGGACAGAACAGCAAAAAGAAAAATACCTAAAACCACTTGCTTCAGGAGAAATTCTTGGTGCCTTTTGCTTATCGGAACCAGAAGCAGGTAGTGATGCAACTTCACAACAAACAACTGCAATTGATAAAGGAGATTATTATTTGTTAAATGGAACAAAAAACTGGATTACAAATGGGAATACAGCATCTGTTTATTTGGTAATTGCACAAACTGATGTGGAGAAAAAGCACAAAGGAATCAATGCTTTTATTGTGGAAAAATCAATGGATGGTTTTGTGGTAGGAGCGAAAGAAAATAAATTAGGCATTAGAGGCTCTGACACACATTCAATCATGTTTACAGATGTGAAAGTGCCTAAGGAAAACAGAATTGGTGAGGATGGATTTGGATTTACTTTTGCCATGAAAACTTTAGCAGGAGGTAGAATAGGTATTGCAGCACAAGCCTTAGGGATAGCCTCTGGAGCTTATGAATTAGCACTTAAATATTCTAAAGAAAGAAAAGCATTCGGAAAAGAAATTTCAAAACATCAAGCCATAGCATTTAAATTGGCTGATATGGCTACTGAAATTGATGCAGCAAGATTATTATGCTTAAAAGCCGCATGGTTAAAGGATAATGGAAAAAATTATGACAGGGCAAGCGCAATGGCAAAAGTATTTGCCTCAGAAACGGCTATGAAAACTACTGTTGAAGCAGTTCAAGTGCATGGTGGTTATGGTTTTGTAAAAGAATATCATGTGGAGCGCTTGATGCGTGATGCAAAAATTACACAAATTTATGAAGGAACTTCTGAGATTCAAAGAATTGTAATCTCTCGTTCTATTTTAAAATAAAAATTATGAAAAAAATATTATTTATATCATTATCAATTTTACTTACACTTGGTGTAAGTGCCCAAATTGATATTGATAAATCAAAAATTAATCCTGCATATTTGAAGTTTTTACCTTCCAATGCAAACCCTGAAGATTTACGCCCATCTGATATTCCATCAGAACAAGTTTTGAAACAAATGGGTTTATCAGAAAATGAAATTTCTGAAGCAATGGACTTTAAATACTCAAGAGGAAAATATGAAAAAGAAGCTCAAAACACCTCAAGAGTAAATGTTAATTTGAGTAAATTTTATGAAAGTTTTGGAGATACTTTAGTTGTGGATACTACAGTTTTCCCAAAAGCAAGAATTTTTGGGCAAGATGTGTTTAGAAATAATAAACTTTCATTCTATCAGAAAGCATTGGATGCTAAAGCTCCTGAAAACTACAAAGTAGGAAGTGGAGATGAGATTTCTATTTCAGTTTGGGGGTATTCTGAGTTTTCTGAAACTCTATTAGTAGATGATAGAGGTTATATTACGCCTAGTTCATACGGAAGAATTTATGTAAAAGGACTAACTTTTAAAAAGATGCGTTCGCTTCTTAAGAGTAAGTTTTCCACTTTCTTGGATATGAAAAATTCTGAGATTGATGTTACACTATCTTACTCAAGAGTAATCACAGTGAATATAGTAGGGGAAGTTTATAATCCCGGTTCTTATTCTATTCCTGCAATTAATACAGCATTTAACGCATTGATTGCAGCAAATGGGCCTAACCAATTAGGATCAGTTCGTAATATTTACATCAAACGAAATGGTAAAATAGTGGACTCCTTAGATGTGTATCAGTTCTTATTCAACCCAACTAGATCGCAAGATATTTATATGCAAGATGGAGATTATTTATTTGTACCTCCTGCAAAAAATATTGTTGAGGTAAAGGGTGCTGTAAATCGCCCTTATACTTATGAGGTAAAAACAGGGGAGTCGGTAGCTAGTTTAATAAAATATGCTGGGGGCTACACTACAAATGCTTTTACGGATATGCTTACACTTAAACGAATTGATTACAATACCATTAAAGTAAAGGATGTACATAAAGACCATGCAAATGCTACAATTGTACAGCATGGAGATGAGATAGTTGTAAATACGATTTCCAACAAATTATCAAATGTAGTAAGTGTAAAAGGAAGTATTGGTGTTACAGGTGATTATGAGTTCAAACAGGGAGAAAAACTCTTGGGTTTATTAAATAGAGCAAAATGTATTGATGAGAAAACCTTTTTAGATAAGGTGTATGTTGTTCGCTTAAATGATGATAGAACGAAATCACATATAGCTGTAAATCTTGGTGCAATTCTGGAGGACAATAACCATAGAGACAATATTTTATTAAAAGAATATGATATTGTTCGTGTGCTATCAGTTGATGATTTTGATGATAAATTTTCTGTTTCTGTGATGGGTGCAGTAAGGGCTGCAGGGAATTTTGATTTTGGAGTAGGGATGAGCTTGCAAGACATTTTATTACAAGCGGGTGGTTTAAGCAGGCAAGCGGAAGGCAGCAGAGTTGAGGTATCAAGAATTATGGATTACGATATTTCGTCAAACAAATTAAAACCAAGAAGAGCAGTAATAAAAACCATTAAAATTGGAGATGATTTAGTGTTAAGCAGTGAAGCTCAATCGTTTTTATTACAACCTTTTGATCAGGTTTTTGTAAGAGAAAACCCTGATTTTGAACCAGCAAAAAATGTGGTTTTAATGGGGGAAGTGAAATATCCAGGAACTTATACTCTGCTGAGAAAAGATGAGAAGATTTCTTCTGTTATTAAAAGAGCTGGAGGGCTTACTAAATATGCTTATATGGATGGAGTGAAAATGTACCGAAAATTTGAAATCGTAAAAGATAAAGTAGATGAAAATATTAACATATCAGATGAATTAAGAAAGTCGATTTTAAACAATCCTGAACTTGCATATATCTATGCAAATGATTTAAGAAAAAACACAAATCAGGAGCATAGTATTTTTGGAAGTGATCAAAAAGAATTCGCATATGATGTGGTTTATCTTAATATGAAAAAAGCAATTGGCTCTTTTGATTCCAAACATAATTTGGTTTTAATTGAAGGAGATAGTATTATCGTGCCAAAAACCATGGATGTTGTTCATATTACAGGAGAGCTTTTTAATTTGGAAGGAAATGCCATTAGTGCGCCACATTTTAATAGAAGAAGAGCAAATTATTATGTAAATAATTTTGCTGGTGGTTACACCAGAGATAACGATAAAGGAAGAACGGTTGTGGTTTACCCCAATGGAATTGCTAAGAAATCCTTGAATTTTGGATTGTTTACTATATCACCAAGAGTGAAAAAAGGATCAACCATTAAGGTAGTAAGTAATCTAGAAAAGATAAAAAAACATAACGAAAATCCTGTTGATTGGAATAAGCAAATTGAAAACGCCATGCTGAAATTAACTGCAATTATGACCCTATGGCTATTAATTGACAGAGTAAATACGCAATAATGGATCGATACAATGACGATATACAACTCAAGGATATTCTGATTAAATTATCAGAGTATAAGCACTATTTATGGCAGAAAAAAGTCAAGATTATATTCTTTTCTTTTCTGTTTTTTGTATTTGGTGTTTTAATATCTTTTTTATTATCTACAAGATATAAAGCTGAGCTTACTTTTGTGGTAGAAGATGAGCAAAGTCTTTCTCCAATTGCAGGAATGTCCGGCATTGCATCTCAGTTTGGTTTTGATTTAGGAGGAGGTTCTAGCACTACTTTTTCTCAGCAAAACATAATGGAACTCTTAAAATCGAGAAGAGTGGTGGTAGCCACTCTTTTAGAAGAGGGAACAATTGATGGAAAGAAAGATTTATTAATCGAACACTATATTACAATTAAAGAATTCAGAGAAGTTTGGGCAAAATCGGAAGAATTTTCAGGTGTTAATTTTAATAAAGCTAGTACCCTAGAGCACGATAGTATAATGGGGGTTATTTGGAAAGGTCTAACTGAAAACAACCTAAATATTGAGATGCAGAATGATAAGGCAAATATTATTAATCTAACTTTCATTTCGGTTAACGAACAATTTGCCAAGCAATTTATAGAAACCCTAATTGATGAAATGAGTAAAATGTACATCACCCATCAAACCAAACAGGCTCGAAACACCCTTGATTTTTTGAAAGATCGTGCTGATTCTGTTTTTGTTGAATTAGATAAATCGGAACAAGAATTTGCTAGAGTAAAAGATATTAATCAGAGAATTATAAAAGCATCCGGGAGATTAAAAGAATTACAACTAATGCGAGAGGTGGAGGTGTTAAACACCATGTATTTGGAAATAGTAAAGAATTTAGAAATTTCAAAAATGACCTTACTAAACCAAACGCCAATTATTAATATAATTGACATGCCCATCTTACCTTTAGAAGAAGAAAAACTTTCAAAATCAATCGCCGGAATTCTTGGCGGATTTTTAGGTGGATTTCTATCGGTTTGTTTCTTTGTTTTTGGCAAGCTATTTAATGATGCTATAGTGAGTTAAAGTAAGTCAACCAACTTTTCAAGTGCAATTCCTCTAGAACCTTTTAAAAGAATCGTTTTATTATTAATAGGATTTTCATTTAAGAATTCGGTAAAATCATCTATCCTATTGTAGGAAGTTGTATTAACATTAGAAAATTCTTTACCAATAAAAATGCATTCTAATTTTAGTTCCTCAGCCAAATTGATAATTGCTTGATGTTCTTCTAAAGAGGATTTTCCCATTTCGAGCATATCACCCAAAATACAAAGTTTGTTCTGGTAATTTTGCTTTGAAAAAGAATATAACATTGCACTCATACTTGAAGGATTTGCATTGTAGGCATCCAAAATCAAAGTGTTATTTTTAGTCTTTATAATCTGAGAACGATTATTAGTTGGGGTATAATTTTCAATGGCTGGTTTAATATTATTTATGCTAACTCCAAAGTGTTTCCCAATACAAACAGCAAGCATAATGTTGTAAAACTGATAGTCGCCAATGAGTTTGCTTCGAATTTCTTTATCCTGAAATATCATACTAATAAAAGGAGTGTTTTCGGAGATATCACCTTTACAATCTCCATTTTTCCCATAAGTAGTTTTACTAATATTATTTGCTAATTCTAAAAGTAGTTCCGCTTCACTATTTACAAATAATGTACCGACATTTTTTTGGATATAATTATACAATTCTGATTTTGCTTTTATCGCACCTTCAAAACTACCAAAACCCTCCAGATGTGCTTTTCCTATATTGGTGATTACTCCAAAATTTGGTTGTGCAATATCGCACAGAAAAGCAATCTCTCCTTCATGATTTGCCCCCATTTCAATAATGGCTATTTCATCCTCTTGTTTTATACTGAGCAATGTTAAAGGAACACCAATATGATTGTTTAAATTTCCCTTAGTTGCAGCTACATTTAGTTCTTTACTTAATACTGCACTAATCAACTCTTTTGATGTTGTTTTTCCGTTTGTGCCGGTTATCGCTATTACTGGAATTATTAGTTGTTCTCTATGGTATTTAGCAAGTTCTTGTAGGCATTGTAAAACATCCTCTACCAGAATAAATTTATCATTTATAGCAAATTGCTTTTCGTTAATTATTGCAAAAGCACATCCATCAGCTATTGCTTTTTCGGCAAAGATATTTCCATTAAAATTTTCTCCTTTTAAAGCAAAGAAGATACTTCCGTTTACAATTTTTCTTGTATCTGTACAGATTTCGGGATGTTTCTGAAAGAGAGTATATAATTTTTGAATTTGCATTTTTATTTGAAATTGTAAAGATAAAAAAAGCCGAGCAATTGCTCGGCTTTTAATCTAATTGTCTATTATCTTAATACTAAAATCTGTTTTACCTTCTATTACTTCCCATTTTCTTTTGGCCATAATCTGTTCCTCTTCTCTGGTTTTCCCTCAAATCACTTGATGGAGCTCCCATTCTGTCCATAGCACATCTAAAACCAATAGCATCTGTTGATTGGTCCTGGTCTAAGAATCTTCTTGTTCCTGGAACTAACCAATACGCTCTATCTTTCCAAGAACCGCCTTTGTAAACTCTAGTCCTATCAGTAATTAATGTAGTGTTTCCGTAATCGTACATTTCGCTGCTGTTTCCTGTTCTATTGTCTTTGTACTTTTTAGCATCTTGATTCCACTTATCAATTCTAACACTTGCAGTATCTACTTCAGATTGTTCGTTTAAGAAATTGTTCCAATCAATTCCCATTTGAGATTCTATATCTCCATCATTATAATTGATGTTATCCGACTTTTTATAATTTCTTCTGTACACATTATCTTCTACATTTACATCAACCATAGTGATTCTTCCTAAACTATCTTTTTCTTCAATAAATCCATCCTCATCTCTTTTTTGGGTTTTGAATACACTACCTCTGAAAGGGCGGTGGTCGGTTGTTGTGGTTTGCTCAATTACTGGTCGGTAAACATCCATTACCCACTCAGATACATTTCCTGCCATATTATACAAGCCATAATCATTTGGCCAATAAGATCGAACAGGAGCAGTAATATCTGCATTATCGTTCAGGTTTCCAGCAACACCCATATTATCTCCTCTTCCTTTTTTGAAGTTTGCCATTATTTCACCTTGATTTTTTTTGTCTCCATTTCTTACAGATGGGCCATTCCAAGGATATAACTTTCTCTCATCTGTGTTTTCCATATTGGTATTGCCTACATATCCTAGTGCAGCAAATTCCCATTCCGCTTCCGTTGGTAGCCGATATCTTGGCAATAAAATACCATCCTCCATTCTTACTAATCTTGTTTCTTCTCCAAGTGATGGGTTAAGGTTTTTCAAGTTTCTTTTTACAATTCCCTCATATTGTCCTGAAAGGTAAGCATCTGTATTAAAGGAGTTTTCATCAATTTGCTCATTATCTTCTTTTAGGATACCTTCATCAATCAAGATTCTTTCATTTACCCTGTCGGTTCTCCAAACACAAAAATCATTTGCTTGTGACCAGCTAACACCTACAACTGGATAATTTCTGTAAGCAGGATGTCGTAAATAGGACTCTACAAAAGGCTCGTTATATCCTAATTTATCTCTCCAAACTAAAGTATCAGGTAATGCTTTTTTATACACTTCTGGGTAGCTTTGTCCATAGACTCTATTAATCCAATACAGGTATTCTAAATAGTCTACATTTCTTACTTCTGTTTCATCCAAATAAAAGGAAGATACAGTTACAGTTTTAGGTACATTGTTCCAATCGGAAAAAACATCTTGCTGGGTTCTTCCCATTGTAAATGATCCGCCTTCCACAAACATAAGTCCAGGGCCAGTTGCTTGTTCCTTATATTTTGAATTGGTTTCAAAACCACCATTTTTGGAGTTGTTGTAATCCCAACCGGTAGTAGACGAATTTTTTGAGTTTGAAGATCTGTTACTAGTACTAGAACATGATCCTAGAATAAACAGACAACTTACTGCTAATATTATATTGCTTGATTTCATCATTGTATTTGTTTTTTTAAGATGATATTAATAACTAAAAGGATGGGCAACTTATTGTGTTAAAGGATTTACTTCTACTCCTACAAGGCATAAATAAAGTAAATGATAACTCATGTGCACCCAATGTATTACTATTTTTTAAATTGCTTAAAGTGATGTCATAACTGTAACCAAATTTGAAAGCATCTTGGATAAGTCCAACCATCAAGATGAAAGAATCTACATTCTTTACACTGTGTCTTGCCCAAAGCCCCCCAACAATAGGTCCTCTGTTTACATATACTCCATAATTAAATTGTTGAAAATCTTGTTGTTTTTGGTATAGGAAATTAGGAGAAATAGTGGTTACTGAATTACGGTATCTGCTAAGTGGAATGTTTGCCCCAATATGAGCTGTAAGTTTTGTTGGCAACTGGCTTTCACTTATAAAACCCTGGTTGGGTTGGGTAAGGTGATGGGCCGCAAAACCAAAGAATAAATTCTCAGAATAACCGATAAAGCCAGCAGAGAAATCTGGATAAGAAACCTTATTAGGATTATTTACAATATCCTCTTGAGTTGGGTAAATAAAACCATATTTTGGATCAATCATATCTCCAAAAGTCAATTCTGACCAATCTAGATTAAGCATTCTATATGAAGCTTCAAATCCGGCTTTTACAGAAAATTTTCTATTTACTTCTAAATGATATGAATACATTAAAGAAACCGCATTAGTCATAATATTTCCATCACCGCTACGATCGTTCATAACTAAGATGCCAATACCTCCACCTAATGAATTGAAATGCTGATCGTATGATGCAGCAGTAGTAACATAAGTCCTTCCAATTCCTGGCCATTGGTCTCTGTAATTTAAAGTTGTTTGTGGGCAACCACCATTGAAAGCACCTGCAAAAGCTGGATTTAAATAAAGCGGGTTTGCATAAAATTGACTAAATGCAGGATCTTGTGCATTTGCAGTAGTTGAGAATACCAATAAAAAGCTGAATACAGCTAATATTTTCATAATTTCTTTCATCATTTTCCTTTGTTTTTATTCAATCGTTCCAAATTTCAATTTTACAAAGATATAAATTTTATTTGTTATCGTATTTAAACACTAAAAAATTGATGTAATAAATAAGAACAAATACTCGTTAATAAGTTAGTTATTTTAGAAAAATTACAAATAGATTTTATTTAATACTAACTTTGCCATCATGAAAAAACTTCTTTTATTCACACTTCTTTTTTGTTTTTCTATATCTAGTAAATCAGAAGAAAATACCAATTCTGTTTTAGTTAGTGGAAATTGGTACAAAGTAGCGGTGCAGCAAGATGGAGTTTACAAGATTACCCACACAAATTTATCTGATTTGGGCATAAACACTAGCAATTTACCTTGTGGTAAAATTCGTATTTTTGGTAATGGAGGCGGAATGTTGCCCAAATTAAACAGTGATTTTAGGCATGATGGACTCCAAGAGAATGCAATAAAAGTGGTTGACAATAATAGCAATGGCATTTTTGAAAGTGGAGACTACATTCTTTTTTATGGGCAATCGCCTGACAGATGGAACTACAATGAAACAGATGGGCGATACCATCATCAGAAGAATATATTTAGCCGAAAAACTTATTATTTTATTACTACCGACTTGGGAAGTGGAGGGAAAAGAATTGCAAGCACAAATACCCAAAACTTTGATGTAAGTGTAACTGAATTTGATGATTATGTTTTTCATGAGCAGGATTTGGAAAATTTTATAAAGTCTGGGGCTCAGTGGTATGGAGAAAAATTCGATTTGACTAATTCTTATAATTTTAGTTTCAGTTTTCCAAATTTAGTGCAAAATAGTTCGGTTTATATTAAAACAGCAGTTGCGGCTCGTTCTTTTTCGGCTTCTTCTTTTTCAGTGAAAGCAAATTCTACTAATATTCAATCTATTTCGGTAGCACAAGTTGATCCTTACTATACGGCAGATTACGCTAAACTTTCTTCTAATTTCACCACTTTTAATTCGAGTTCTTCTAATATAAACCTTGCAGTTTCTTATAATCCTTCCCAAAACACATCAGTGGGCTGGCTAAACTATATAGAGCTAAATGCTAGAAGGCAACTAAAAATGAACGGAAATCAGATTCTTTTTAGAGATAATCAGTCGGTAGCTGACAGCACAAATGCTAAATATATAATAAGTAATGCTACTTCCAATATTTTGGTTTGGGATGTTTCGAATTCAATTAATGTAAAGGAGAGAGTTTCTTCATTTTCTTCCAATCAAATGAGTTTTATTGCATCTGCCGATTCCTTAAAAGAATATATTGCTTTTAATGGAAACTCCTATTATTCTCCTGAGTTAATTGGTAAAATTAACAACCAGAATTTGCACGGCTCTGAGGTTGATGTGGAGTTTGTAATTGTTTCACATCCAAATTTTCTGTCAGCAGCTAATGATTTAGCCCAATACCATGAGCAAAAAGATGGGATAAAAACTATTGTAGTTACCCCTGAGGAAATTTACAATGAATTTTCTTCTGGGGCACAAGATATTACCGCCATTCGCGATTTTATGAGGATGTTCTACAAAAAACCTGCAAGCAAACTCAAATACCTTCTTTTATTTGGTGATGCATCTTACGATCCTTTAAATAGAATAACAAACAATACCAATTTTATTCCCTCTTTTCAATCCAACAATTCTGTTTCTCCAACGCAAAGCTATGTAACGGATGATTATTTTGGACTTTTGGATGATTCGGAAGGTAATTTTACAAACGACTTAGTAGATATTGGAATTGGAAGATTTCCAGTCCAAACCCTAACAGAGGCCAATGATATGGTAGATAAGGTGAAAAATTACAATGGAAAAATGGCTTTTGGAGATTGGCGAAACAAAGTCACTTTTATTGCAGATGATGGGGATAAAGATGATGGCAATACGCACATGTGGCAAGCCGATAGCTTGGCAAATATAATTGATGACAATTACAAAAATATCAACATTAAAAAAATCTATTTAGATGCTTTTAGTCAAGAATCAACCCCTGGCGGACCAAGATCGCCAGATGCACAAAAAGCCATCACAGAAAGTGTAGAAAAAGGGAGTTTACTTATCAATTATTCTGGGCACGGAGGGGAATTGGGCTGGACAAAAGAGAGAATTTTGGAAGTTGGGCAAATCAACAAATGGGAAAATGAAAATAATTTACCTTTATTTGTTACAGCAACTTGCGAGTTTTCTCGTTTTGATGACCCAGATAGAACTTCTGCAGGAGAATATGCTTTTCTCAATAAAAATGGAGGTGCCATTGCCCTACTTTCCACCACACGATTGGTTTATGCCAGTCCTAATTATTTTCTTAACAAACAATTTATAAAAGTGCTTTTTGAAAAAGAAAATGGAGAATTACCAAGATTAGGCGATTTATTTCGGCAAACAAAAGTAAATAGCGGAACGGCACTTAACAATAGAAACTTTACGCTTTTGGGCGATCCTGCACTTTGCTTGGCTTATCCAGATTTGAATGTAAGTACAACAGCAATTTCCGATACAATTTCTGCTTTGGGGGAAGTAACAATTTCAGGGCAAATAGAAAATGAAAATGGGACATTAGCAGCCAATTTTAATGGTTTTGTTTTCCCAACAGTTTATGATAAACAGGAGATACTAAAAACTTTGGGGCAAGAAAGTAGTACGCCAATGCCGTATAGAAGTCAGAACAACATACTATATAAAGGAAAAGCATCTGTAACAAATGGAAATTTTAGTTTCTCTTTTGTTGTTCCTAAGGATATTGCCTATAATTTTGGAAGCGGAAGAATTTCTTATTATGCCATTTCAAATGATAGTTTAATAGATGCAAATGGCTATGATGAGAGTTTTACCATTGGAGGAACTTCTACCAATATTACGGCTGATTTTGATGGGCCTGAAATTGAACTTTTTATTAATAACGAGCAATTTATTTCTGGTGGAATGACAAATGAAGACCCTTTGCTTTTTGCACTACTAAATGATTTTAGTGGCATAAATACAGTCGGCAATGGAATAGGACATGATATAGTAGTAGTATTAGATGAGCAAACAAACCAATCAATAGAGCTAAACGATTATTATTCTGCCGATACCGATAGTTATAAAAGCGGATCTGTTTCCTATCCTTTTTACGATTTGGAAAAAGGCCACCATACCCTACGCTTGAAAGTTTGGGATGTTTTTAATAATTCGTCAGAGAAAACAATCGACTTTTATGTAACGGATGCTGAAGAGTTTACTCTTTCCGATTTGTTTAATTATCCCAATCCTTTTAAAGACAACACAAAGTTTTATTTTCAGCACAACAGAGCTGGAGAACTTCTGGATATAGAGTTACAGATTTTTGATTTATCCGGCAGAATAGTCGCTACTATAAAGGATAAGATTTATGATGATGGCTATAGAATAGGACCAATCAATTGGAATGGAACAACAAATTCTGGGGAGAAATTAGGTGCCGGAATTTATGTTTATCGCTTCCATGTTAAAAGTGAAGATGGGACTTTGCAATCTAAAGCCGAAAAACTAATAATATTAAGATAATAAAAGCGTTATAGCCCTCAATAAAAAGATATATATTTGCCAACCTAAAATAAATTTAAGAATGAGAAAGATTTTTTTGATAGTTATCACCTTTGCATTTTGCTTGCAAACTAATGCACAATCGTCAGGCGATAATATAGATGCCCCCCTTAAACTTAATACCATTACCACATCCGTTCCTTTCCTTATAATAGGACCTGATTCAAGAAGTGGTGGGATGGGAGATGTTGGGGTTGCCTCTACTCCTGATGCAAATTCAATGCATTGGAATCCGGCAAAATATGCTTTTGTAGAGGATGATATGGGTTTTGCCATCAATTATGTACCATGGCTCAGGTCATTAGTTCCTGATATTTCACTTTCTTATCTTTCTGGCTATATTAAACGAAACGATAATGAAACTATTGGCTTTTCCCTTAGATATTTTTCCTTAGGAGATATTACTTTTACCGATATTAACAGTAATGTTATTGGGCAGTATAAACCAAATGAGGTAGCAATTTCTGGGGCTTATGCCCGAAAGCTTTCCGAGCATTATTCTATTGCTATTTCTGCAAGATATATTTATTCTGACCTTACGGGAGGGCAAACACTTCAAGGAGGTTTAGGAACACATGCGGGGCAATCCATAGCAGCCGATATTTCTTCTTATTTTCAGAAAGAAGTTCGAATAGCAAAAAAAGATTTTGATTGGGCAATGGGGCTAAATATTTCCAATTTGGGAAATAAAATCTCCTATACAAAAACAGCAGTAAGAGATTTTATTCCAATTAATATGCGTTTTGGAACTTCCATTGGCACCAATTTTGATGACTATAACAGAATGAGTATAGAATTTGATGTAAATAAATTGTTGGTACCGACACCTCCAGAATATGTTGATGGAGAAAGAGTTGCAGGAATGGATCCGGATGTGTCGGTAGTAAGTGGAGTATTTCAATCTTTTTGGGATGCCCCAGGAGGCACAAAAGAAGAGTTTAGAGAATTAAATTATTCTACTGGTTTGGAATATTGGTATGCTGAG
>CATMIT010000021.1 GCA_950069165.1 uncultured Flavobacteriales bacterium | reverse complement strand
CAGTAATATTAGAAGAAGAAGCTTGTTTCAACACCGTCAATCTTTTTATTTATATACCTTATATCATTTAGTGAGATATAGAGTAAAACCTTTAAGAAAAGAATTAAAACTATTGCAATTAGTTAATTATGTTATTACTGTATTGCCGTATGAGTTTAATATTATAAAGAAAGAATTTGGTTTAATGGCTGAATATATTGATTATAGCTATGGGATGAATAAATTTAATAGATTTACTAATTCACCTTTAGGAAATTCAATATTAATAGGAAATTCAGCAACTTCTGCAAATAATCATTTAGATGTTTTTGATATTATTAAAGATACTAATAAAAAACTTATTGTGCCTTTGAGTTATGGAGCTTATGACTATAAAAATTACAAAGAATTGGTTATCTCGGAGGGAATGAGAATATTTAAAAACTCCTTTACACCAATTGAAGAATTTATGCCATTACAGGATTATAGAGAGTTAACCTCATCATGTAATTCAGTAATTATGTATCATATAAGACAACAGGCTTTAGGTAATATTTTCATGTCTTTATTTCAAGGAATGAGAGTATTTCTTAATAGTAAATCTTTAACATATAGTTATTTAAAAGATGAAGGAATGATTATTTTTGATTTATAGAAAGATAATAAACTAATAGGGATAGAATTAAATAAAGATCAAAAACAGATTAATAAAAAAATAGTTTTTAGGTTAAGAGGTAGAAAAGTAATTAAGGAAAAGACAGAAAGGATTATTGATTTATATAATTCTTTAATTAATACTTCCTGACAGGTGGGGCTTAGAAGATTATAAGGTACAGAAGATTCATTTGGATTTCACAGCATCTTTATGAGGGCCCTATCGATAAAAATAACTTATGCATTTTTAAAAAGCCCTATTTACCCCAAGAACCCATCTAAATTGTAAATAGTCATCATTAGTTGCAGGGGGTTTGTTCAAGAAAATAGGCATATCCAACCTAATAGTAATCGGTTTTACCATTGCTAATGGTCCCCAATTGTTAAATGTATAAGCCAAACCAAATCCAGCATCCACTCTTACATCATCAAAAGCATCTTCCAAATTATTCTTATTTAGTTTTTCATTTGTAATTACACCCGCATCTGCAAAAGCATAATAGGTAATTCCAAATTCTCTAAACTCATAAGGCATGTATTTTGTAAAATCAATTTCTGTGCTAAATGATGCTCCTGATGTTCCATTGTAGCCAAAGTTAGTAATCACGCCATTATCGTCAAACTCAGGAGCTAAATAACCAGCATACCCTCTTAAATTAAGCCCTCCGCCAGCATGAAAGAAGTTGGTGGTATAATCGTATCCCATCCAATCGTTAGGGAAAAAACCAGAGGCTCTTGTATATTTATTATCCATCAAATTTTCCGGATTGGATCCAGCCAAAAATAGCTTGGATTCAGGCGCCCAATTTGTTCCACTTCCAAACTGAAAATAACTTCTTGTTTTTATTTTCAATTTTCCTTTTTTGCTGTTGTTTACTGCTAGCAAACTAAATAAATTATAGTCGTATTCGCTTCCCAATGCAGAATTTTTTATCTCAAAAGTTAATTTTCCATTTCCAGAGCGATATTTATAATTATGCTCATAGCTGAAATCAATTCTGTTATTAAGTTTATTTACGCCCCAATGCTTAGGATAAAGTAAATAATTCAAATCGCTACTTTCTGGGCGATACTTGCTAAGCAGATTAATACTAAAAATATTATTTCTACTTGCATCCGACTTTGACAATCCAATATTGCTGTTATAAAGTCCCGCCAAGGATTGTGTGTTAAATGATATTCTAGAATTTGAAGCAATCTTATCCAAATTAGTGTTGTAATTCAATCTATATGAAAAAACATCATACAAATCAGGGTCGCTTACATCTTTCTTTTGCATAGCACCAGTGTTCATCCAAACAGTTGCATCAAATAAATGGTGATGATTCATATAGCCACCATTTGCATGTAAGCCAACCTTCACGCCATCATAGGAGTTATACCAAACATCCGGACGGAATTTAATTTCGTAATTTCTCCAATCAGGATATTTCCACAGTCTTGTGTCATAATCGTATTTTACAGAAAATTTGTAAGAATTATCAAGCATATAAGCATCAGCTAACCTTTGTGTTGGATCGATAATTACATCTTTAACACCAGATGGAATCCTCACTCTTGCAGTATATTCAGGATATAACTTATCCCAACCGTGCCATTTTGAAAGTACTGTTGCATTTGTCTTTTTTACAAACCAATTATTAGGAATATGAAAATCATACTCTTTTCCATTATTTGCAATTACTCTAAAATCAATTGGCATTTGCATTCTGCTTTTTCGCTCAAACTCAATAGCAAAAAAGTCATTTCCTAAATCGGTAACTTTATCTATACTGTAATCTATTCGTTTTGTGGTTTCGAGCCATTGGTCAAAAAACCAGTTCAAATCCACTTTGGTGTATTGAATAATTGCATTTCTAAAATCTTCATTATAAGGATGTGCAATTTTCCAAGTCCCAAAATAATGTTTCATGGCATTTAGGAAAAGCTCATTCCCCAAAACATATTGTAAATTATAAAGCATGCTAGCCGTTTTGTAATACACATGCCTGTAACCTCCTCCATGGCGTAGGGCACCATTAAAGCCATCAGAATGCGTACTAATTTTAGGATCGTTATATCTTGTAGCATCATTGATGTAAGAGTAGAAAACCCTGCTATCAATAGCTCTTGTTGGTTTTGTATGTTTTGCAACAAATTTGTTTTTACTTTTATTTTTTACCAAATATTCCCCATCAATTTTTATCAAACCCCATGCCGTTAGAAATTGTGTAAATCCCTCATCTAATAATGCTCGATATGTTTCATTATTTCCTACCTGACCAAAAAACCACATATGTCCTATTTCATGCGCTAGTAATCCTCTATATCCTGGATCACTACCTCCATCTAATGTAATCATAGGATACTCCATTCCACTTCTTGCGTCAGCTACAATTACTTTGTGATATACATATCTTCCAAAATCTTCTGAAAAAACTTGAATAACTTTGGCGGCATATTCTGCTGCATTTTGCCATCTACTTGCATGTGGCTCTTGTACTAATGAGTAACATACTTTATCTTCCCACCAGGCCTCTCCGATCCTGTAAGTAGGATCTGCAGTAAAAGCAAAATCATGCACATTCTCGGCATGATATTTCCATGTTTTTGTTTCCCCTTTTTTATATTCTGTAATCACAGATGGAGGAGAATTCCATGGTTTATCTTTAAAGTTTTTGATATCTAGCTTATTTCTTAAATCTTTTGGTAGAACTTCTTCTCTGTTTTGGAGGAAACCAGTTGCGCCAACTACATAATTAGAGGCGAAAGTCAATTCCACATCATAACAGCCAAAATTGCCATAAAACTCTCTACCTAAATGTTGGTCGGTAGTCCATCCAAACTTTGCATCATAAACTGAGATTCTTGGATACCAATGTACTCCATTATAATGTTTATTTTCCCATGCATCATATACTTTCATTCTTCTTCTCACTTCACCCTGATCAAAATAGGTTTTAAATTTTATTTTGAATGTGACAGTTCCCTTAGTATTTAGCGTATTTGGTAAATACACTTTCAAAATGGTGTTGTCCAAAACCATTCTTGCTTTCTGTCCGTTCACAAAAATATCTTCAATAACTGTTCCTAATTTCTCCGTTTCGTATTTACCATATCTTGGAGAATTACCGTTTTCATTCTGTAAATTATCAAGGTAAGAATCTGGTTGAAAAGCATTCTGATACAAATGAAAATAAACAAAGTCCATATCATCAACTGAATTATTCCAATAAGTTAGGGTTTCATCTCCAGATATAATATCGGTGGTTTCATCAATATTTGCTGTAATTCTATAATGTACATCTTGCTGCCAATAAGCATTGTGTGGCATTTTATTTTTCCAATAATTTGGGTTGTCAGTATTTCTGTAAGTGTTTGGTTTTACCAAAGGGTTGTATTGTTCCTGTGCATAAGTAAATATAACACAAAGTAGTAATAGGACAGAGAGTATTTGTTTCATAATAAAATATTTTGGGTTGCGAATTTACAACTCTTATTCGGAATTTTTGCTTTTTTGTTTGGCATTTGAAATGCTGGCATTTAGTTCGAAACCTGTAAGAAGAATAATGGAGTTAAAATACATCCAAAGTAGAATTATCATTAAAGTGCCGATAGAGCCGTAAATCTTGTTGTATTGCGAGAAATGATTGATGTAATAATTAAATCCAATGGAAGTAATAATGATAAAAATAGTTGCAAAAATACTTCCAGGCGTAAAGAGTTTCCATTTGCTTTTCAGGGCTGGACCCAAATGAAATAAAATGGATATTCCGAAAAAGAGCATGGCAAGCATAACAAACCATTTACCATAGATAATTAAATCAGCTGCACCAGTTGATATTATTTCAGAACTAACCAAATAATTTACAACAACTGTACCAAAAATAATTAGTCCTATGGCAATTATCAGCATGATAGATAGAAGAAGTGTTAATCCTAAGGATAAAATTCTTTGCTGAATAAGTGGGCGAATCTCTCTAATATGATAAGAAGAATTAAAAGCTTCAATGAGGGAATTTATTCCATTTGTAGAAAAATAGAGAGCTAAAATAAAACCAACAGAAAGTAGTCCTCCTCTTGGATTACTAATAATGTCTTCCAAGGTTTGGAAAGTAATTTCATTGGTAGATGGAGGTAAAACAACTGCCAATAATTCCATCAATGTTTCTTGCAAACCAGCTATGGGGATGTAAGGAATGAGGGTAAAAAACACAATAATAGAAGGGAAAAATGCCAAGAAAAAATTAAAAGCCAAAGAGGACGCTCTTGTAGTAATAGCTCCTTCCATCAATCCTTTCCAGAAGAAAATAGCTACATCATATAAGCTCAATCCAGTAAAACCAATCGGTTTTATTCGTCTTGTTAATTGGATGATAAAATTTTCTTTCATATCGCCTTCAAACTTAAATCAAAATTTTCAATTGTATGGGTGAGTGCGCCCACCGAAATATAATCTACTCTGCATTTTGCATATTCTACAATGGTTTGTGTTGTTATTCCTCCTGATGATTCTGTTTCGCAACTTTTACCAATTATTGCAACCGCCTTTTTGGTGGTTTCAAAATCAAAATTATCAAGCAGAATTCGTTTTACTCCTCTTGCATCTAGTATTTTCTGCACTTCCTCTAAGTTTCTTGCTTCTACAATAATATCTAAATTTTTATTTTTTTCTTTTAAGTAGCTCTTACATTTTTCAATAGCATTTGTAATCCCCCCAGCAAAATCGATATGATTGTCTTTTATCATTATCATATCATAAAGACCGAATCTATGATTTTCTCCCCCTCCAATTTTTACTGCCCATTTTTGAATTATCCGATTTAGTGGAATGGTTTTTCTTGTGTCTAATAATTTACAATTTGTATCAGAGATTAAAGAGTTAAGAAAAGCAGTTTTTGTAGCAATTGCACTCATTAGTTGCATGCAATTGAGTACCAATCGTTCCCCAGTCAGAATCGAAATAGAATCACCGCTAACACTAAAAGCAATATCGCCAAATTTTACTTTATCGCCATCATTTAGCAGTTGCTCCACTTTTAAAGTAGCATCCACTTCTTTAAATATCATTTTAGCTAGTTCTATTCCCGCAATAACACCATTATCTTTTATAAGTAGATGTGCTTTATTTTTTGCATTAGAAGAAATACAAGAAAGAGAACTATGATCGCCATCTCCCACATCCTCTTTTAAGGCATTAGTTATGAACTTTTTCAAATCCTCCTGTTTAGTCAAAATACAAATCGTTAATTTCGCCAAAAATACAAAAAATGAAGATTGTATTGCTTACTATTGAAAGACAAACGAAAAGTATTTGGTGGAGGGGATTTTTCAGTTTCAAAAGAGATTGAAACACTATACTCCATTTGAAATAGTGGAAATTCCAAACATAAAAAATGCCAAGAATTTCTCAAAGTCAGAATTGCTAAAAAAAGAGGTAGAACTTATTTTAAAGCAATTGCAAAATGCTGATTATTTGCTTCTTTTGGACGATAAAGGAAAAATCTTCACTTCCTTAGGTTTTGCTAAAAAACTGCAAAACTGGATGCTAAGTGGCAAAAAAAGATTGGTTTTTATGGTGGGAGGGGCTTATGGTGTTTCGGATGAAATTTTTAAAAGAGCTAATGAACAACTTTCTCTTTCCAAAATGACTTTCTCACACCAAATGGTTCGCCTGTTTTTTGTGGAGCAACTCTACCGAGCTTATACCAGTTTAAGAAATGAACCTTATCATCATGAATAATATAGAAATGAGATAATAGATGTTAGATTTTAGACTTACTTTTGAAATTTATTTATCTAATGTCTCAATATTAATTACTAAAATCTAATCGTAAGAATGGATCAAATTTTTGCAGATGTAATTTTACCACTTCCTGTAAAAGGAAGTTTTACTTATGTTGTGCCTTCTGATGCTGATTTGACAATTGGACAAAGGGTGGTGGTTCAGTTTGGAAGTAGAAAATTATATACAGCAATAGTACTCAAAATTCATAATGAAAAGCCAAAAGAATATGATGCGAAAGAGCTTTTAGCTATTTTGGATGAAGCGCCAATAGTAAATAAGAAGCAGTTGCAGTTTTGGGAGTGGATAGCTAAATACTACATGTGTAATTTGGGGGATGTGATGAATGCCGCTTTACCTTCTTCTTTCAAATTAGCAAGTGAATCCAAGGTGATTATTCACCCAGATTTTGATGGGGATTTGGAAGGTTTATTAGAAAACGAATCTGCCATTGTAAATGCACTTTTACACCAAGATGAATTGTTAATTCAAGATATTATTTTACTAACAAATAATAAAAGTGTTTTTGCCATTATCAATGAAATGATTCGTAAAGAAATTGTGCTCATAAAAGAAGAATTGCATGAGGAGTATAAAGAAAAAAGTATTCGAATTGTAGAGTTGGACGAAAGTAATTTGGAGATAAAATTGACAGAAAAACAAAAGCAATTACTCACACATTTCATCGATTTAAAAATCAGATTTCCAAAGAAAAAATGGAAGGTGCCAGATTTACTTAAAAAAGCAAAAGTAAGCAGAGGCGTATTGGATGCTTTGGTGAAAAAAGGAGTGTTAAAAATAGAAATACAAAGCATTAGCCGCCTTTTAAACGACTATAAAAAAACAGAACCATCAAAAGATTTGACAATCCCCCAACAAAAAGCATACAGCCAAATAAAAGAAGGTTTTAAAGATAAAAAAGTTTGCCTTTTTCATGGAGTAACATCATCAGGGAAAACGGAGGTTTACATCAAATTAATAGAGGAGCAATTGGTAAAAGGAAGGCAAGTGCTTTATCTTCTGCCTGAAATTGCACTTACCACACAAATCATTAATCGTCTCAGAAAACATTTTGGCAATAAAGTGGGCGTGACGCACTCTCACCTAAATAATTCCGAAAGAGTAGAGGTTTGGAAAGCAGTGCAAGAAAAAGATAAAAAAAAGGCGCAATATCCAATTATGTTGGGGGCTCGTTCAGCACTTTTTTTACCTTTTGATAATTTAGGACTTATTGTCGTGGATGAGGAACACGATCCTTCCTACAAACAGCACCAACCAGCACCAAGATATCATGCCAGAGATGCAGCAATCTATTTGGCAAATATTCATGATTCGTATTTGCTTTTGGGCTCAGCAACTCCCGCTTTGGAATCTTGTTATAACGCCAAAGAAGGAAAGTATCATTTGGTAGAATTAAACAGCCGCTATAAAGGGATAGAACTCCCTAAAATAGAATGTATTGATATTCGGAAAGCACATCTAAAAAAACAAATGCAAGCTCAATTTTCGCCAGAATTACTAAATGAAATAAAGGATACTATTGCTAATGGAAAACAAGTAATTCTTTTCCAGAATAGGAGAGGGTATTCGCCCGTTTTGAGTTGCTCGGTTTGTGCATTTACGCCAAACTGCAAGCATTGTGATGTGAGTTTAACCTACCATAAATGGCAAAATCAAATAAAGTGCCATTATTGTGGATATGCAGAAAATATACCAAAAGTTTGCACCTCTTGTAGTGCCACCGATTTTTGCAGTAAAGGATTTGGAACCGAGCAAATTCAGGAGAGTTTAAACGCTTTATTGCCTGATGCAACTATCAGCAGGATGGACTATGATACCACCAGAAAAAAATATGCCCATCAGGAAATTATTCGAGATTTTGAACAAGGTAGAATTGATATTTTGGTGGGCACACAAATGGTAACTAAAGGTTTGGATTTTGACAATGTGACGGTGGTCGGCATTCTCAATGCAGATAATATGTTGCATTATCCTGATTTTAGGGCTTACGAAAGGGCGTTCCAATTGATGATGCAAGTGGCGGGCAGAGCAGGGCGGAAAGGAAAACAAGGAAAAGTTTTACTGCAAACCTATGATGAAACCCATGGCGTAATTCAACTTTTAAGGTCGCACGATTTCAAGCAATTCTATACTGAGCAAATTGCTGAACGAAAAATATTTAACTACCCACCTTTTAGCAGATTGATAGCCATTACCTTAAAACATAAAGATAAAAACCGATTGGATATTGCATCTAATCAGTTGGCTGCCCAATTGCGTAAAAGTTTTGGTAGTAGAGTTTTAGGTCCAGAATACCCTGCTATTTCTAGAATTAGGAATTATTATCATAAAGATATTTTACTAAAAATAGAGCAAAAGGCATCTGTGAAAAAAGCCAAAACTATTATAGCTACTATAATTGAAAATTTACAAGAGCAGAAGGATTTTCGCTCGGTGCGTATTATTTTGGATGTAGATCCGGTTTAGTTACAAGCCTCCCAAACGCTATCCTTAGGGGCAGGGGCTACAATAGTAATTTCTTCTTTTTTTACTGGGTGTGTAAATGTTAATTTTTGAGCGAGTAAATGAATACTAGCATCCTTATTGCTTCTTTTGGCGCCATACTTTAAATCGCCTTTTATTATGCAGCCAATATGGGCCAATTGCACTCTTATTTGATGATGTCTGCCTGTTTTTGGCTTTATTTCCAAAAAGTAAAAATTATCTAATTTTTTAAGTAGTTTATAATCCAATACCGCATGTTTTCCATTGTCTCCTTTTGTTACAAAGGATTTATTTTGCTTTTGGTTTTTCTGTAAATAATTATCAAGCGTTCCTGAACTATTGGCTGGCGCATTATCCACTACTGCCCAATAGGTTTTTTGTACTTGCTTTTCTCGGAATTGCTCATTCATTCTACTGAGAGCTTTGCTTGTTCGGGCATATAATACAATTCCTGAAGTAGGGCGGTCCAACCTATGGATAGTGCCTAAAAATACTTCGCCCGGCTTTTGGTATTTCTTTTTGATATAAGCCTTTACAAAATCTGAGAGGGGAGCATCTCCTGTTTTATCGCCTTGTACTATATCGCCTGATTTTTTATTGATAGCAATGAGGTGGTTGTCCTCATAAAGAATTATCAACATTTAATATTGTTCCTTTTTGTTGGGGAAATCTTTGGATTTTACATCCGTTACATAATTTTGAACGGCTCCTGTAATATCATCAGCAAGGTTGAGGTATCTTCTTAAAAACCTAGGGTTAAACTCGTGTGTCATTCCTAACATATCGTGCAATACAAGTACTTGTCCGTCAACTCCAGCTCCAGCTCCAATTCCAATAACAGGAATGTTGATGCTTTCTGCTACTTTCTGAGCCAATTGAGCAGGTACTTTTTCTAGTACTATAGCAAAACAACCTGCTTCTTCCAATAATTTGGCATCAGCTAATAATTTTTCTGCTTCTACTTCTTCCTTTGCTCTTACGGTATAAGTTCCGAATTTGTAAATGGATTGTGGGGTTAGGCCTAAGTGCCCCATTACAGGAATTCCTGCAGTCAGTATTCTTTCAATGGATTCAATTATCTCACTTCCTCCTTCTAGTTTTACAGAATGCCCGCCACTTTCCTTCATTATTTTTATGGCTGATGAAAGGGCTTCTAAGGAATTACCTTGGTAAGAACCAAAAGGCATATCCACAACTACCAAAGCTCTGTTAATTCCTCTTACCACTGAGGATGCATGATAAATCATCTGATCAAGGGTGATAGGTAATGTAGTTTCGTGTCCTGCCATTACATTGGATGCTGAATCGCCAACCAAGATAACATCAATTCCTGCACCATCAATAATTTTGGCAAGGGTATAATCGTAAGCCGTAAGCATGGAGATTTTCTCTCCATTTTGCTTCATTTCAGCTAAAGTGTTGGTGGTTACTTTTTTGTAATCTTTTTTTGCTACTGACATTATTCTACTAATACTATTTTTCTATTATCTATTACTTTTACTACATAAATACTACTTTGTCCCTTTTTGGCAAGTTTGTATTTTTCTATTACGGCATCATTTAGGGTTTCAAATTCTCCTGATAGGTAAACATAAATTTCCTCTTCATTTACAATATGATATACATTTTCTGCTTTTCCAAATTGAGAAGTTGGAATTTCTGCAATAAATGCTGCTAATTGCACACTATAAAATTCCTTTGGTTTTGGTTTTTCTTTTGGTTTTGGGACATATCGAATTTGCACTCTTGTTCCTGCATTTCTGATGGAATCTAAAATAGCCACTGAGTCGGTCGTAATATCTTGTGCGTTTGAATTCATTGAAAGTAAAATACTTACAACAAAAAAGCAAAGATTTTTTTTCATAATAATTTTAAGATTTAATGTGTTGCGGCAAATTTACAAATATTGTCTTTACAATTTGACTAAAATAAATAACTTTGCCGACATGAAAAAAATAGCAATTTTTCTTTTACTTATAAGCATGCTTTTTATGGCATGTGAAACCGATTTTGAAGTAAATGCTGATTGGAAAGAAGTAATGGTAGTATATGGTCTTTTGGACCAGAGCAAAACGCAACAATATATAAAGATAAATAAAGCCTATTTAGGAGAGGGGGATGCAATGCAAATGGCTTCTATTTCCGATTCGGTTAATTATAATCCTGAAGATTTGGAAGTAAAAATATATAAAGCTGAGAATGTATATAATTCTTTTGACACACTTTTTTCTTATTTAGAGTTTTACGGAGAGTTGTATAAACTAAAAGATTCCATAATACTTAGAGATACCATTTTAGAAAAAGAAGATGGGCTTTTTGCTACTGATGAAAATATTATTTACACTACTCCAAGCAATTTCTTTCTTACAAATAATGCGGATGAAAAAGATTATATCTTATCTATTGTAAATAAGAAATCTGGGAAACAGGTGTGGGCAAAAACCAATCTGATAAATGGACTTACACTAGATAATAATTCCTTAATGAAGATGGGGTTTTATAGTACGGATGTGCTAAATCCAAATGCTACTGCACCATACGAGAAGGTTACAACTACAGTTAAATGGAACCACTCCAAAAATGGTTATATTTATCAGATCATAGCTAGAATTTATTATTGGGAGTATTATAATGATGGAACAAATACATTAGAATATCTTGATTGGGTTCAGCCCACAATACATTATGATGGAAGTATAGACATGCATTATACATTTGATGGTGATGCATTTGTAAATTTCATTTCAGCAAATATGCCAGCCATGCAAAATGAGATAAACTATAGAAATCTTGCTTATATGGAGCTGAAATATACAGTTGGTAGTGAAGATTTATATACTTATATGGCGGTAAATGAGCCATTTGAAGGTATTGTGCAAGAACGGCCTGTTTTTTCGAATATCAACAATGGTATAGGATTATTTAGCTGTAGATTTAATAAAGCTGAAATTATGCTATTTACTGTTGCTACTGCAAAAGGACTTGCTATTGAATACAGTAATTTAGGGTTTGAATAAACTTTAAAACTGACTATCTGTCAGTAATTTGTCATACTTTTTCTTTTTTCTGCTTTTGGCACACTTATTGCCTTTTATAAAAGTGAAAAATGAAACAAAAATTTATTAATTATAAAAATTCAAGGAAATGACTAAAATTATTGGAATCGATTTAGGAACAACCAACTCTTGCGTATCTGTAATGGAGGGTAATGAGGCGGTTATCATTCCTAACAGTGAAGGGAACCGAACCACTCCCTCAGTTGTCGCCTTTATTGATGGTGGCGAAAGAAAAATTGGCGATCCTGCCAAACGACAAGCAATTACTAACCCAGAAAAGACCATCTCTTCTATCAAAAGATTTATGGGCGAGAGCTTTACTAAACTAAAAAAGGAAATTGCGAGAGTGCCTTACAAGGTAGTAAAAGGAGATAACAATACTCCTAGAGTAGTTATTGATGACAGGAAGTATACTCCACAAGAAATTTCAGCAATGATATTGCAGAAAATGAAAAAAACTGCTGAAGATTATTTAGGAACAACAGTTACAGAGGCAGTTATAACTGTGCCGGCTTATTTTAATGATGCGCAAAGGAAAGCAACCAAAGAAGCAGGAGAGATTGCAGGGCTTACAGTGAAGAGAATCATCAATGAGCCAACAGCAGCAGCATTGGCTTACGGCTTAGACAAATCAGATAAAGATAGAACCATTGCGGTATTTGACCTTGGTGGTGGGACTTTTGATATTTCCATTCTAGAAATAGGAGATGGAGTGTTTGAAGTAAAATCAACAAATGGAGATACTCACCTAGGTGGTGATGATTTCGACCAAGTGATTATTGATTGGTTGGCAGAGGAATTCAAAAAGGATGAAAATATCGATTTAAGGGAAGATCCAATGGCGCTACAGAGATTAAAAGAAGCAGCCGAGAAAGCAAAAATTGAGCTTTCTTCATCTTCAAAAACGGAAATCAACTTACCTTATGTAACTGCTACTTCATCTGGTCCCAAGCACCTTGTTAGAAATTTAACAAGAGCACAATTTGAGCAATTAGCAGATAAATTAATTCAAGCAACCCTAGCGCCATGCAAAAAGGCAATGAAGGATGCAGGGATGAAGCAATCTGATATAGATGAGGTGATTTTAGTGGGAGGTTCCACCAGAATTCCAGCTATCCAAAAAATAGTGAAAGATTATTTTAAAAAAGAGCCATCAAAAGGAGTAAATCCGGATGAGGTTGTTGCACTTGGTGCTGCTATTCAAGGCGGTGTATTATCAGGAGATGTGAAAGATATTCTTTTATTAGATGTTACACCACTTTCATTAGGCATTGAAACTATGGGTGGAGTGATGACAAAATTGATTGAATCAAATACCACTATTCCAACTAAAAAATCAGAAGTTTTCTCAACTGCTGCTGATAACCAACCCACAGTTGATATTCATGTATTGCAAGGAGAAAGACCAATGTCAGCTGATAATAAATCAATCGGTAGGTTTCAACTTTCTGATATTCCACCTGCACAAAGAGGAATTCCTCAAATTGAAGTAACTTTTGATATTGATGCAAATGGAATCTTGAATGTTTCTGCAAAAGATAAAGCAACTGGAAAGGAGCAAAACATCAAAATTGAGGCTTCTTCTGGACTTTCAGATGCAGAAATTGAAAAAATGAAAAAAGAAGCAGAAGCAAATGCAGAAGGCGATAAAAAAGTAAAAGAAACAGCTGATAAGATTAATGCTGCTGATGGTATGATTTTCCAAACCGAAAAGCAATTGAAAGAATTTGGCGAAAAATTATCTGAGGATAAAAAGAAACCAATTGAAGATGCCTTAGCAGAGCTTAAAAAAGCACATGAAAGCAAAGATTTGGATGCAATTGATGTTGCAATGGAGCAAATAAACACAGCTTGGACTGCTGCTTCTGAGGAGATGTATAAGGCCTCACAAGATACTAATTCTACAGATGAAGCAGAAGCCTCTGGAAATACTGCAGATGATGTAACAGATGTAGAGTTTGAGGAAGTAAATGATGATGAGAAATAAGCATTAAATTTTCATAATACAATAAAAGAAACCTCACCTTTTGTGGGGTTTCTTTTTTATCTTTGCTCATTCAAAAAAAAGCATATGAAAACAGCTGCAGAATACATAGCATTAGAAGATAAGTATGGAGCACACAATTACCACCCACTACCAGTTGTTTTAACAAAAGGTAAGGGAGTATTTGTATGGGATGTAAATGGGAAAAGATATTATGATTTTTTATCTTCTTATTCTGCAATAAATCAGGGCCATTGTCACCCCAAAATTGTAGATGTACTTAAAAAACAAGCGGATGTTTTAACCCTTACTTCCAGAGCTTTTTACAATGATACTTTAGGGGAATATGAGAAATACATTACCAATTATTTTGGTTATGATAAGGTGCTCCCAATGAATACAGGTGCAGAGGCAGTGGAAACGGCACTTAAACTATGTAGAAAATGGAGTTACCAAAAGAAACGTTTAGCGCCAGATACTGCAAAAATTATTGTATGTGATGGTAACTTTCATGGAAGAACCACTACTATTATTTCATTTAGTAATGACCCTGAAGCTAGAGATGAATTCGGTCCTTATACTCCAGGTTTTATCAATATTCCTTATAACGATTTGGATGCACTCAGAGAAGTTCTAAAAGATGAGACTATTGCGGGATTTATGGTAGAGCCCATACAAGGGGAAGCTGGTGTTTTTGTTCCGGATGAGGGATATTTAAAGTCGGCTTATCAGCTTTGTAAAACGGCAAATGTCTTATTCATTGCAGATGAAGTGCAAACAGGAATTGCCAGAACAGGAAAATTATTGGCTGTAGATCATGAAAATGTAAAGCCGGATATCCTAATTTTAGGAAAAGCAATTTCTGGTGGAGTATTTCCAGTTTCTGCAGTATTGGCGGATGACGAGATAATGTTGTGTATTCGCCCTGGGGAACATGGTTCTACTTTTGGAGGAAATCCATTGGCTAATAAAGTGGCTATTGCAGCTTTGGAAGTTGTAAAAGAAGAAAATTTATCTGAAAATGCTGAGCGTTTGGGAAAAATACTAAGAGATGAGTTAGCCAACTTTGAGAATGATATGATTACTTTAGTAAGAGGAAAAGGGTTATTAAACGCCATTGTTATCAAGTCAAAAGAGGGTAAAGAGGCATGGAATGTTTGCCTAAAATTAAGAGATAACGGATTATTAGCAAAGCCTACTCATGGAGATATCATTCGTTTTGCCCCTCCACTTGTAATAACGGAAGAACAACTGATGGAATGTGTCGTAATTATCAAGAAAACTATTCTTTCATTTTAGTAATGTATATGGCTTTTAAGAATATCTTTAAATCTAAACTTCTGCTAAACTATACTAAGATATTTAAGCAAGATGGTTTTAAAGGAGTACTAAAAGAAGGCGGTTGGAGAATGTTGATGTACTTCTTCTTGTTTTATTTAATCAGAGACACTATTTTATATATACTTATTCCTTACTTAATTGTAAAAGGGATAATAATTAATTAAAAAATAAATAATCGTGAAAACACAATTAATACGAAACCAAAAACAATGAATAAATTATTTGCAGCATTGTCGGTAGTATTTTTGCTCATGTCCTCTTGTTCAGTAGGGCAAAATAACAATGACATCCATATAACTGAATTTCAAACAAAAATGGAATCTTCTGAGTATATTTTGGTAGATGTGAGAACAAAACAAGAATTTGCTGAGGGACATATTAAAGGAGCCATCAATATTGATTATTTATCAGAGAATTTTTCTATTGAAATTCAGGAATTAGATTTAGAAAACCCTGTATTGCTTTATTGCCGATCTGGAAACAGAAGTGGTAAAGCCATGAAAATAATGAATGAATTAGGATACCTTGAAGTATATAACTTAGAAGGTGGAATAAAAGGATGGATTTCAAAAAATAACCTAGTAATAACAGAATAAAATGAACATACATAAATTAATAAATGACAGCAAAACCACAATAGTAGATGTAAGAACAGAAGAAGAATTTTTGGAAGGAAATGTAAATGGTTCTATCAATATTCCATTAGATGAAGTGTCGGATAGAGTGGAAGAATTAAAGCAGATGCAACCATTGGTTTTATGTTGTTTATCAGGAGGAAGAAGTGGCCAAGCGACTGATTATTTGCAATCGCTTGGTTGTAAAAAAGTGTATAATGGAGGTGGATGGGAAGAAGTTGTTGCTCAGCAAAACAAGAATTAAAGTAGTGTAAAACAGATATAATATTAGAAAGCGCATAAGATTTTAAAAACCAAATCGTTTAAATTGATATATAATGTTGTATTTTCGTAAATGAAATGAAAAATACTTTTAGAAATACTTCTGTTTTACTGATGGCAACAATAGTTATGTTCTTGTCCATTGGGATGAATATTTCCAAAATGAAATGCGCAGAAGATGGGGCATTGTATTTTGGTACAGAGGTGCCTTCTTGTAGCATTGAAAGTGAGGTGTTTTGTGAAAATAATGAAGGAAAAGTTTCATGTTGTATAATAAAGGTAGCAAAATCATGTTGCCCGGAAACAGAAGATAATTCTTGCGCTAGTGAAACCGAAAATATTCAGTTTGATTTTGAAACCACTGTTTCTATTACTGATTTTGATTTTTCTGTTTTAGCACTTCCTTTATTACACACTGCATTTTCATCTGTTTTTTCAGCAAACGAAAAAGTAAATAATTATCTAAGTGGCATTCCGCCACCAAAACTCAACAAACCTGTTTTAGCCCAGATCCAATCATTTTTATTATAGAATTACTCCTTAAAGCAAATAGAGAGTATTAATTTAAATATAATTAAAAATGAAGAATATTATAATTATTGCAATGATGCTGGTTGCAACAATAAATTTAAAAGCACAAAATCATATAAAAGGCAGGGTTGTAGAGCAATTGGAAGATAGCTCAGAAACGTCAATTCTAGGGGCAAATGTATATTGGGAAGGAACTACCATAGGTGTTGCTACTGATGAGCAGGGGTTTTACCAAATTCCTGAACCTGAGAGTTATCCAGCAACTTTGGTGGTGAGTTTTGTAGGTTATCAAATTTACACTAAGATTATTAAAAAATGGAACCATTATCATATTATCCTAACTCCATCCATTCAGCAAGATGAGGTGAAAATAAAAGGAAAGGTGAATACCACAAAATTCTCTACCATAAACACCATCAATATGCAAACACTAACTACTGGTGAGTTAGAGAAAGCGGCATGTTGTAATCTCTCAGAGAGTTTCAGCACTAATGCAACAGTTGATGTTACTTTCACGGATGCAGTTTCAGGAGCAAAGCAAATTCAAATGCTTGGTTTAGATGGTATTTATACTCAAATTACTCAGGAAAATATGCCATTAATAAGAGGAATTTCTTCTGCTTATGGGCTTAGTTATGTGCCTGGAACCTGGATAGAGTCCATTCAAATAATAAAGGGTGCTGGTTCGGTTATTAACGGTTTTGAGTCCTTAACAGGGCAAATAAACTTGGAATATTACAAGCCAGAAACTGCTCCAAAACTTTTTTGGAATATGTATACCAATTCGGAAGGGAAGATTGAAAATAATTTACAGTTTGCTAAAAACAATGGAAATTGGAAAAGCAATTTATTTACACATGTTTCTTATTTTGATAGGGAAGTGGATAATAATCGAGATAGATTTTTGGATATGCCAAAAGTAAAACAATTCAATGTACTTAATAGGTGGAAATATGTAGGAAGTAAAGATTTTCGTATCCAAATAATTGTAAGAGGTTTGGTAGAGGATAGAGTAGGAGGGACAATTGAAAATGCTGCAATTCCTTATGTTGTAGATATTCATAACGATTTGTTGGAATTTACTTCTAAAACAGGCATGCTACAACAAAATTCTCCTGGAAAAAGCATGGGCTTACAAACTTCATTCAGAAGACATAATCAAACTGTAATTTTTGGTAAAAATGATTATAGGGGATTGCAAGAAAGTGCTTATTTGAATTTTATCAGACAAACTTATCTTGGAAATACAAATCATATTTTAAAATATGGAATCAGTTATTATGCCGATAGATATACAGAAAATCTGAATGGAACGGACTATAATAGAACTGATTTGATGACAGGTATTTTCTCAGAGTACTCCTATAAATGGAGGGAGAGTTTTAATTTGGTGGCTGGAATAAGAGCAGATTATTACAACAATACAGAAGAAATGAATTATTTACCAAGATTGAATATGAAATACAATCCTACTGAGCAAACTGCTATTCGCCTTTCTGCTGGAAGGGCTTTTAGGGTGGCTAATGTATTTGTTGAAAACGCTTCTTTTTTAGCATCAAAAAGGCAAATTACCATAGGTAATTTAAATCCTGAAATGGCTTGGAATTACGGCACAAATATTACCCATAAATTTAGAATGTTTGGGCGTGAGGGCACTATAAATGCGGACGCTTACAGAACAGTTTTTGAAAACCAAATAGTGGTAGATGTTGAAAATCAGGGTGAGTTATCATTCTATAATTTGGATGGAGAATCTTATGCCAATAGCATGCAGTTTGATTTGGCTTATGAGCTGTTTGATCGATTTGATATTAAGTTAGCTTACAAAATAAATGATGTGCATACTACCTATAATGGAGAGGATAAAGTTGCACCTCTTACTCCAAAAAACAGAGCTTTGGTTAATATGGCCTATGCCACTAATTTTGATAAATGGAAGTTTGATGTAACCTGGAATTATATTGGGAAAAGCAGGATTCCGACTCATCAACTTATCAATAAAGAATTCTCGACATCTTTTTATCTCATAAATGCACAAATGACGAAAAAATTCCGGAAATTTGATGTGTATTTAGGAGGCGAGAATTTACTTTCAGAAATACAAGAAAACCCTATCCTAATGGCAAATAATCCTAGTGATGAATTATTTGATGCATCCCTTATTTACGCACCAGTTATGGGAAGAGTAATTTATGCAGGACTCAGATATAAAATTAAATAATAATCAAAAAAATAAAAAAATGAAGAAAAT
>CATMIT010000020.1 GCA_950069165.1 uncultured Flavobacteriales bacterium | reverse complement strand
TTTTATCTAAAATATTATATTAAATTATTTCCTTTTATAATCTGTACGCTTTCCTTTTTCTCCTTTTAGTCTTTTCAGTAATTCCCTTTTAAATTGATCTTCCGAATGATATAGTTTTGCAATCTTTTTATTAGAAAGTACTTTTTTAAATTCAGCATGGTATTTTTTCTTAATGTCCAATTCTTTTTGGTCCAAAATAATATGGTTATCTATTACCTGCTCAATCTCACTATCAGATAAATCATCAATATTTTTTCTATTTTTTTTATGTTGTTCATGCAATTGTTTCCTTGCATCAGAAAATTGATTATAAACTGGCCAGAATTTTTGCGCTTCTTCAGGAGTGAAGTCTAATTGTTTTGTAATGAATGCTATCTTTTGTACTTCAATTTTCTCTCTTTTTTTATCCATTTTGTGGTTTTGTGCGAACATAAAAAAAGGACAAAGCATTGCGATAATTAAGGTTTTAGAGTTCATGTTTTTTGTTTTAGAGTTCATAGATTAGTTCGTTATAATTAAATTCATTTAATAAATCATCATCAATTGTTTCTTCTTGTTTCAGATCAACAAATTCTAATAAAAGCTCATCTTCTACATCATAAAAGGTAAGTAGTTCTACCAAATCTTCATCTGTTATATTTTGGTTTTGATTATTGTACCAAACTGCTGAAAAAACAATAAGAAGCATTGCAAAAGTTGGAGCAAGGGTTTGTAGCTGAAAAGCAGAAAAAATATGTCTTTTTTCTGGAGTATCTACTTTATCCATTATATTGTGTGTAAGAGCCAAAAAATAATCTTCTGGCACTATATAAGGATTTCTTTTTTCTAATTTTTCTATGTCAATTTTTTTGTTCATCAGTTATAAGATGTTTTTTTTTATAAATAGTTTAATTTGTTTTCAAATAATCTTCAATTTTATTTTTTGCATGGTGATAAGATGCTTTTAGTGCGCCAACAGAAGTATTTAATATCAATGACATCTGCTCATATTTTATTTCTTCATAATAGCGCATATTAAAAACTAATCTTTGTTTTGTTGGAAGCGTGAGAATGGCTTTTTGCAATTTTTTTTCAATCTCATCTCCATCAAAATAAGATCCTTCAATTTTAGCGGACAAACCTAGGGACACCTCATCAATTGATTGAAAAAGATGCTTTCTTTTCTTTTTCAAAAATGTAATAGACTCATTGGTTGCAATTCTATAAATCCAAGTGTATAATTTAGAATCTCCCCTGAAATTTGGCAATGCTTTCCATGCCTTGATGAAGGTGTTTTGCACCACATCATTTGCATCATCATGGTCAATTACAATTTTACGAACATGCCAATAAATCCTTTCTTGAAAGTTGCGGACTATAAGATTAAAGCCCTGTTTTGAAGTGTGGGGATTTTGGAATAAATTAAGTAATTCTATGTCTGTGTTATTTGTAATCAGTTGCTAGTTTTTATACCTCTCTCAATCTTACACACCCCCTAACCCCTCTTGTTAGAGGGGAATGCTAAAACAGGATGACAACATTATTTCTGTGGAATATAGTCTATTTTCTATTGTCCTAATACTAATATCTAAAAGCGTAGCGGTCTATAGTCTAAATCACTTTCTAGCAATTACTTTTTTAGTTGCTGCAACAATAGCTTTTGCATCTAATCCGTATTTTTCCAACAATTGCATTGGAGGACCACTTTCTCCAAAAGTGTCATTTACTCCAACCATTTCCAATGGAGCAGGATTATTTCTCCCCAACAATTGTGCAATACTATCGCCTAATCCACCATTTAGCATATGCTCCTCAGCCGTTACTATACATTTTGTTTTGCTAACAGAGGTTAAGATGGCTTTTTTATCCAAAGGTTTAATGGTATGTATATTAATTATTTCTGCTGAAATACCATCATTAGCCAATGTTTTGGCAGCTTGCAATGCTTCCCAAACTAAATGCCCTGTTGCTACTATTGTAACATCTGTTCCATCTTGAAGATGAACTGCTTTACCAATCTCAAATTTCCTATCAGCAGGAGTAAAGTTAGGTACTTTTGGACGGCCAAAACGCAAATACACAGGACCAATATAATCGGCAATGGCAATGGTTGCAGCTTTTGTCTGGTTATAGTCACATGGATTAATGACAACCATATTTGGTAGCATTTTCATCATTCCAATATCTTCTAATACTTGATGTGTTGCTCCATCCTCTCCTAATGTAACCCCTGCATGTGAAGCGCATATTTTTACATTTTTTTCAGAATAGGCCACTGACTGCCTAATTTGGTCATACACTCTGGAAGTAGAAAAATTAGCAAAAGTCCCAGTAAATGGAATTTTCCCTCCAATAGTCATACCAGCAGCAATACCAATCATGTTTGCCTCAGCAACCCCAACTTGAAAAAATCGTTCAGGATGGTTTGCCTTGAAATCATTCATTTTAAGCGAACCTGTTAAATCAGCACAAAGTGCCACCACATTTGGATTGCTTTTTCCCAGCTGAGTTAATCCTGCTCCAAATCCTGATCGTGTATCTTTTAATTCCATATTAATATAGTTTTATTAGTTCAGATTTTCCTGAACGGACTTTAAATTTTTTTTCAGTTGTATACATGTATTGTTTTGCTGACTTAGCCCTGAAAATTACCTTATAATTTCCTGGTAATAGGTGTAGGGTTAACCTATGTTTGTTTTCATCCAAATTATAAATAAGTTCCAATTTATTATCTTTTGTTAAATAAACTCCACCATAGCCTTTTGAGGGAAGACTAATGTTTGCTGTTCCTGTTGAGGGAAGGGTAAAAGTAGTTGTTTCGCTTTGTTTTATTTCCACATCTTCAATCAGGAATCTTGGAAGGGTGAGCACTTCAATATCATACTTGCCTATCAAATACTTTTGTTTGCTATTTGTTTCTTGCACATTTAGTGTTTCTGATACATTTGCTTCACGAACAATAAATTGATAGTCATCTTTACTTGCCATCTTTACCTCCAAATCTCCCTGAGGAGTATTGATAGGAATGATGGTATGTTTGCCAGGAGTAAGTGTGATAAGTTCTGATTCTACTGCCGGAATAGTATGTGCTACCACTTTATATTTCAAGATTGGGTCAATACTCATGGTGTCCGGATTTCCCATATGGTTCATGGTATGTATAAAATTGTACTTTACTAATCCACTAAAATTATCATAAAAGCTAAGGTTTACATTGGTTTCTGTTGGCTTCCCAAATGCATCTAATAGGTTTACTTGTGCAGTAGTTGAGTTTAATACATGCGATATAACTACCTCTAAAACAGTCTCAAAGTCCTTCTCTTTTGAAGCATCATAATAGGTACCGACACAATCAAAAGTTTTTTTGTAAGTTTCATCCAATCCTATTCCAATTACAAAAGGTTTTAAAATAATTCCTTCCTTTTGCAATAGTCTGGAAACAGAACAAGGATTCATGTCACACTCTTCAATTCCATCCGTAATAAGGATAATAATATTTCTGCTATTTACATTTTTTGGAAAATCATAAGCCCCTTTTTCTAATGCATGTGCAATAGGGGTAGTGCCTCTTGCTCTTAAAAGTTTTAACTTGGCTTTTATTCTATCTGTAACAACATTGCTTGCTCCAAAATCCACTTCCAATCTGGTATCATCACAATCCTGAGGAGGATAGCCTTTTTGATGGCCATATACTCGCAAACCGATTTCAAGATTATCCATGCTTTTTAAGCTATCTAGCATATTGTAAAGTAGTTTTCGGGCAATATCAATTTTTCTACCAGATTGCCATCTGCCAAGCATAGATTGTGAAGCGTCAAAAATAAATAAGATTCTGTTTATTGGCTCTTCCTTTTTTTGAGCAGACAGATCAAAACCCCCCGCAAATAAGAGAGTTGTCATTAATAATATTTTAATGTTTTTAATAATCACCTAATGTTTCAGGGTTTTGCGAAAGCGCATCCGCTAATTGCTCATCATTTGGAGCTACTCCATGCCAAGCATGTGTCCCTATCATGAAATCAACACCATTTCCCATTTCAGTATGCAATATGATAACGACTGGTTTTCCTTTTGCTGATAAATCTTTGGCATTATTTAAGCAACTGATGATTGCTTCCAGATTATTTCCGTCTTTTTCCACCATTACTTCCCAGTCAAAAGCCCTGAACTTTTTAGCTATATCACCCATTGGCAGAACATCATTTATACTTCCATCAATTTGTTTTTTATTATAATCTATAGTTGCTATAAGGTTATCTACTTTATTGGCAGAGGCATACATAATGGCTTCCCAGTTTTGCCCTTCTTGTAGTTCACCATCCCCATGTAGTGAATAGATATAGCTGTTGTCCTTATTAAGCTTTTTTGTAAGTGCTGCTCCAATGGCAACTGAAAGCCCTTGCCCTAATGAGCCAGAAGATACTCGCACTCCCTGCAGATTATCATGTGTTGTAGGATGCCCTTGCAAGCGACTATTTATTTTACGGAATGTAGCCAATTCTGCAAGCTCAAAATAACCACTACGTGCTAGGGTAGCATACCAAACCGGTGAAATATGTCCATTTGATAAGAAAAATAAATCTTCATTAATTCCATCCATACTGAAGTTATTGTTATGATTCATTATCTCAAAATAAAGGGAGACGAAAAATTCTGTACAACCAAGCGATCCGCCAGGATGTCCGGAGTTATTGGCGTGCACCATTCGCAGAATATCTCTTCTTATTTGGGTGCAAATATCTTTTAATTCAGGAATGTTTGGCATAGGATGTTTTTTTCAATGGCAAAAATAGAATTTTAATGGAAGTGAAGGGGGGACTGTTAATAATTATTGAAAACTCTAATGTATTTTCCATTATTTTGTATTCTTAATATATATTTGCCAACTCAAAAAAAAATAAAAAATGGCTGTAAAATGTGGAATAGTAGGTATGCCGAATGTAGGAAAATCAACTTTATTTAATTGTTTATCAAAGGCAAAAGCACAATCGGCTAATTTTCCGTTTTGTACCATTGAGCCAAATGTTGGTGTAATTACTGTCCCAGATGTTAGATTAGAGAAACTATCCGAATTGGTAAATCCTGAAAAAGTGCAAGCAACCACCATTGAAATAGTAGATATTGCAGGTCTTGTAAAGGGTGCAAGTAAAGGGGAGGGGCTTGGTAATAAATTTTTGGCAAACATCCGTGAAACCAATGCGATTATTCATGTATTAAGATGTTTTGATGATGATAATATTGTGCATGTAGATGGAAGTGTAAATCCTGTAAGAGATAAAGAAACGATTGATTTCGAATTACAAATAAAGGATTTGGAAGCAGTGGAGAAAAAGCGAGATAAATACCAAAAAATTGCAAAATCAGGAGATAAAGAAGCCATAAAAATAGTTGGGATTTTGGATAAATACATTATCCATTTACAAAAAGGAGAATCAGTTCGTTCGCTTGAAATGACGGATACTGAAAAAGAAGTAATTGCTGACCTTTATTTACTTACCGATAAGCCTGTTCTTTATGTTTGTAATGTGGATGAAGTGTCGGCAAAAGATGGAAATAAATATGTGGAACAAGTTAGGGAAGCAATAAAAACGGAAGATACTGAAATCTTGCTTATTGCCACTTCCATTGAGGCTGAAATTGCTGAATTGGAGGATTTGGAAGAACAAAATCTTTTTTTGGATGAAATGGGCCTGGAAAAACCTGGGGTTCACTATTTAATTCAGGCTACTTATCGGCTACTTAATTTACAAACCTATTTTACGGCAGGAGTGAAGGAAGTCAGGGCTTGGACCATTACAAAAGGCATGAAAGCACCGCAAGCTGCTGGGGTTATTCATTCCGATTTTGAGAAAGGATTTATAAGGGCAGAAGTAATTGCCTATAAAAATTTTGTAGCACTTGGCTCAGAACAAGCATGTAAAGATTCTGGAAAACTATCGGTTGAGGGAAAACAGTATGTAGTGCAAGATGGAGATGTAATGCATTTTCGGTTTAATGTATAAAAGCAGATATGAGTATTTAGATTATAGATATTAGATTTTTTTGTAATCTCATATCTAAATACTAAAATCTACCCTCTTTTTTAAAAGTTGAAAACATTGTTGAAAAACTTATCTGATTCTCTTCTTATATTTTTATTTGTGTTATAATTTTGTTTTCATTCATCTAATACTCAAGATAAAGACCTTTTTATTGTAAATGTCAAAACAAGCCTATACAGAAGATAGCATTCGTTCCTTAGATTGGAAAGAGCATATTCGGCTAAGACCTGGTATGTATATAGGGAAGGTTGGTGATGGTTCATCACCAGATGACGGAGTGTATGTTCTTTTGAAAGAAGTCATTGATAATTGCATTGACGAATATGTAATGGGGCATGGAAAAACCATTGAGGTTTCCATCAAAAATAATAGAGTTTCTGTTCGTGATTTTGGCAGAGGAATTCCGCTTGGAAAAGTTATTGATTGTGTTTCGAAAATCAATACAGGTGCAAAATACGATTCCAAAGTTTTTAAAAAATCGGTTGGACTAAATGGGGTTGGAACAAAAGCTGTGAATGCACTTTCTTCCTATTTTAAAATAAAATCGGTAAGGGAGGGGAAAAGTAAATTGGTAGAGTTTGATAAAGGTATTATTTTTAATGAAGAGCCTATTCAAGAGAATTCTTCCAGAAAAGGTACAAAAGTTACCTTTATTCCTGATGAAGAATTATTTGGAAAATACCGATTTATCAATGAGTATGTGGAGAAAATGCTTTGGAATTATTGCTATTTAAATCCTGGACTGACAATACTATACAATGGCAATAAATTTATTTCAAAAAATGGATTATATGATTTATTGGAGCGAGACATTGATTCTGAAATTTTATATCCAATTATCCACCTGAAAGCAGAAGATATTGAAGTGGCACTTACCCACTGCAAAAACCAATATTCTGAGCAATATTTTCCATTTGTAAACGGCCAGCATACCGTTCAGGGAGGAACACATCAAAGCTCTTTTAGGGAAGCGATTGCTAAAACTATTCGGGAGTTTTACGGAAAAAATTATGATGCGGTTGACATTCGTCAGGCAGTATATGCTGCTATAAGTATCAAAATAATTGAGCCAGTTTTTGAATCACAAACCAAAACAAAATTAGGATCCAATGAAATGGAGCCCGGAGGAATTACTATCCGAACATTTGTAAATGATTTCATCAAAACACAATTGGATAATTATTTGCATAAACATCCTGATACAGCCATTAGTTTACAAAATAAAATCCAGCAAGCCGAGCAGGAAAGAAAAGCAATGGCTGGGGTAAAAAAACTAGCAAGAGAAAGAGCAAGGAAGTCCAATTTGCATAATAAAAAATTAAGGGATTGCAGGGTGCATTATAACGATTTGAAAAAATCAAATAGGGCAGATACTACTATTTTTATTACAGAGGGTGATTCTGCTTCTGGATCTATTACTAAAACGCGTGATGTAAGTACTCAAGCAGTTTTTAGTTTAAGGGGGAAGCCGCTAAATTCATATGGACTGAACAAAAAGGTAGTTTATGAAAATGAGGAGTTTAACCTTTTGCAAGCTGCTTTAAATATTGAAGAAGGGATTGAGGGTTTGCGCTACAATAAAATTGTTTTAGCAACTGATGCGGATGTAGATGGGATGCATATTAGGTTGCTGCTAATTACTTTCTTTTTACAATTTTTTCCAGAACTGGTAAAAGAAGGGCATGTACATGTTTTGGAGACTCCGCTTTTTAGAGTCAGAAACAAAAAGGAAACTTTTTATTGTTATAATGAACAAGAAAAAATAGATGCTATCAAGAAAGTGGGAAAAAATGCTGAAATCACTAGATTTAAAGGGCTTGGAGAAATATCTCCATCAGAATTCAAACATTTCATAGGAAACAAAATGCGATTGGAGCCCGTTATTATTGGCAAAGAGGCGGCAATACAAGAAATATTAAAATTTTATATGGGAAAAAACACACCCGAAAGACAGCAGTTTATTATTGAAAACCTAAAAGTAGAAAAAGACATTGAAAATGATGAGAAATAATTATAGAATTTCAAACCAAAAAACTGCCTATATTCTTACGGTCATAATTGTTTTTATTAATATAATTACTATTGTAATCCCTTTATTTTTTTTATATACTTTTCCTACTAGCAAAATAGCTATTTTATTTTTTTCTTATCCCAGTAATTTACTGATTATTTTTGGGGTTGTGTTTTTGATTTATTTTATCATTACCGGAGTTCATTATTTTGATTTTAAGGCAGATAAATATATTATTGAAATAAAATCAAATAGAACTATTTCTTCTTATTTTTTTGCAAAAAAGAATTTTTTTGAAATACCTTTGGGTTCTATAAATAGATTTACTTTTTTAAAAAGGCCATACACCTTTAATTCTACCCTTATGATCAAGGTAAAAGTATCTAGTAGAAAATCGGTAGCAAAAAGATTTCAAATTTCATTTTTTAACAAGGAGCAGAGAGCCAAGATAACAGAATCATTAGAGGAAATTGTACAAAATAACAATTTGGATGGATAAAGAGAAAAACCTCAATAACGGAGAGAACTTACAAGATGTTATTCATGTTTCTGGCATGTATAAGCAATGGTTTTTGGATTACGCTTCTTATGTTATTTTAGAACGGTCGGTTCCCTATATTGAAGATGGACTAAAACCAGTGCAAAGGCGAATACTGCATGCCTTAAAAGAGTTGGATGATGGGAGATATCATAAGGTTGCTAATGTAATTGGGCACACCATGAAGTATCATCCTCATGGAGACGCTTCCATTGGGGACGCCTTGGTGCAGATTGGACAAAAAAACCTTTTGCTCGATATGCAAGGAAATTGGGGTAATACTTATACTGGCGACAAAGCTGCTGCTCCACGATACATTGAAGTTCGGCTTAGTAAATTTGCTTTGGAGGTTTTGTATAACGCTAAAATTACCCAGTGGAATTCTTCCTATGATGGAAGGAGTAAAGAGCCTACAATACTACCGGTAAAGTTTCCATTACTTTTAGTACATGGGGTAGAAGGGATTGCGGTTGGACTTTCTACCAAAATAATGCCTCATAATTTTAATGAATTAATTGATGCCTCTATTAAAGTTTTGAAGGGTGTAAAACCTAAAATTTATCCAGATTTTTTTAGTGGAGGAACAGCTGATTTTTCTAATTATAATGATGGAAAAAGAGGAGGAAGGATAAGGGTTAGGGCTAAAATTTTACAAGAAGATAAAAGCACACTTATTATTTCAGAAATTCCTTTTTCTACCACTACAACTTCCCTGATTTCTTCTATTATTAAGGCAAATGAAAAAGGAAAAATCAAAATAAAAAAGATAGAGGATAATACTGCCGAAAATGTAGAAATTGCTATCACTCTTCCTGCCAAAGTATCCCCCGATAAAACCATTGATGCGCTATATAGTTTTACCGATTGTGAAGTCTCTATATCGCCTCTTGCTTGTGTCATTGAAGAGGAAACCCCTAAGTTTTTAGGTGTATCAGAAATTTTGCAAATCTCAACAAATCGCACATTGGCTTTACTAAAACAGGAGCTGGAAGTTATTTTACAGGAATTGCAAGAAAAATGGCATTTTGCATCCTTAGAAAGAATTTTTATTGAAAATAGAATCTACCACCAAATTGAACAGCTAGAAAGTTGGAAAGAAGTTATTAGCACCATTCACAAGGGATTAAAACCCCATACAAAAAATCTTTTAAGAGAAGTAACGGATGAGGATGTAGCTAGGCTTTGTGAAATTAAAATAAAACGAATTACCAAATTTGATTTAGATAAAGCAGAAACGGATATCTTAAAATTAGAAGAAAGAATAAAACAAGAAAAGCATCATTTAAGTAATTTAATTGATTTTGTTATTGAGTATTTCAAAGCACTAAAAAAGAATTATGGCAAAGCATTAAAGAGAAAAACCGAAATCAAAACCTTTGAAAACATAGAGGCAAAAAAGGTAGTTGTTGCTAGCAAAAAACTTTATGTAAATAAAGTGGAAGGTTTTGTTGGTACAGCTCTACGAAAAGATGAATATGTTTGTGATTGTTCTGATATTGATGATATTATCGTCTTTAAAAAAGATGGCACCATGATTGTAACAAAAGTAGATGAAAAAACTTTTGTTGGAAAAAATATTATTCATTGTGCGGTATTTAAAAAAGGGGATGTTCGTACTATTTATAACATGATTTACAAGGATGGAAAATCAGTAAATACCATGATAAAACGATTTGCTGTTAAGGGGATAACACGAAATAAAGAATATTCTCTTGTTAAATCAGATAAAGGCAGTAAAGTCTTGTATTTTACTGCAAACCCAAATGGGCAAGCAGAACAGGTTACCATTCATTTAAGAGCACTAAAAAGATTAAAAAAACTAAAAATAGATGTTGATTTTTCTGAAATCACTATAAAAGGAAGAAGTACAAATGGTAATATTATTACGAAAAATACCGTTAAAAAGGTAGAGCTAAAATCAGAGGGAATATCTACTTTATCTGCTAGAAAAATTTGGTTTGATGATGCAGTACAAAGATTAAATGTAGATGAAAGAGGAGAATTTTTAGGAGCTTTTGAGGCTGAAGATAAAATCCTTTGCATCAACCAGCAGGGTGATTTACAGCTGAAAGGATTTGAGCTCTCTACTCATTTTGATGAAGATATGATAGTAATTGAAAAATTCAATCCTGCAAAGCCAATTTCTGCTATTTATTTTAATGGCAACAAACAATGCTATTTTGTAAAAAGATTTAAAGTAGCAATAAAAAGCAAAAAAACAAACTTTATCTCAGACTCAAAAGGATCTCTATTAGAAGTTGTATCTACTGATTTCAGGCCGCAAGCAGAAGTGATTTTTATAAAAGAAAAAGGGAAACAGAGAAAAACAGTAATAATAAATATGGAGGAGTTTATTGCTGTGAAGGGAGTGAAGGCTATTGGGAACAAGCTATCTAATAATAAAATAAAGGAAATTAACTTATTAGAAGCCTTGCCATTTGAAGAAGAAAAACTAGAAGAAACAAAACAAGAAATTGAGATTATTGAATCGGAAAATATCTCAGAAACAAGAGAAGATAATGATAACAAACAAATAAGTTTGGACCTATAAATTCGTTTTGAACGACTAAGAAATTATTAAATTCATTTTATAATCCCTGCAATACCTATTATTAATATTACATTTGCTGAATAATTAAAAACTAAAATAATGAAACAAAAAATTACAACATTTCTATTGACCATTATAATGCTTCCAATTGGAATTTTTGCCCAAAATAGTATGAATATGGTTTTGATGGGAACTTATGAGTGGCCCTCACTTAATACTGAAGGAAGCGATATTTGGGGTTGGGTAGATGGAAGTGGAAATGAATATGCACTTGTGGGCTTAAATGATGGATTTTCGGTGGTGGATGTTACCAATGGCACTAATCCTGTTGAAATGTTTTATATTCCAGATATTAATTCCACATGGAGAGATATAAAAACATGGGGCAATTATGCTTATGTTACAACTGAATCAGATACAGGTTTGCTTATTGTAGATTTGAATGATATGACAGGAGCAACCTATTGGCATGTGAAAAACTTTATAAATCCTACGACTGGCGCATCTGTAGAGTTTACAGCAGCTCATAATATTTATATTGATGAAAATGGAATTGCTTACATTTTTGGTGCTTCCTCCAATACAGGGAGCTCTCCTGCTAACGGAGCTATATTTTTAGATGTAAATGCTAATCCTACCAATCCAGTTTATTTGGGCGAATGGGATGATGAATATATTCATGACGGAATGGCAAGAGGTGATACCATGTATGCGGGTTGCATATATGCAGGAGAGCTATTTGTTGTAGATGTAAGCAATAAAAGTAATCCGCAGACATTAGGCAGCCAATCCACTCCTAATGCTTTTACGCATAATGCTTGGGTATCGGATAATGGAGATTTTGTATTTACTACTGATGAACAATCGGATGCTTATATTGCGGCTTATGATATTAGAAACATGAACAACATTCAAGAAGTAGATAGAATACAATCTAATCCTGGTTCTAACACCATTCCTCATAATACGCATGTGGATGGTAATTTTTTAATTACCTCTTATTACAGAGATGGAACCACAGTGCATGATATTACTTACCCAAATAATATGATAGAAGTTGGTTATTACGATTCTTATCCGGGCAGTGGAAGTGGTTTTGATGGAAATTGGGGGACTTATCCATTCTTGCCTTCTGGTAATATTATCTCAAGCGATATAAATAGTGGTGCAAATCAATCGGCAAAGCTATTAATTTACGAGCGTCAATTCCAGCAAGCATGCTATTTAGAGGGTAATGTTACAGATGCTACTAGCGGAAGCGCTATTGCATCCGCTTCTGTAGAGATTTTAAATTCCTCTATTTCAACATCTACAAATATTAGCGGAGCATATACTTCTGGAATTGCAAACGGAGGAACTTATAATATTTTATTCTCAAAACCAGGATATGAGAGTGATACTATTTCTGCTATTTTGTCTAATGGAGTTTTAACTAATGTAAATGCTCAACTGGTTCCTCTTCCTTCTTTTACTGGAAACGGAATTGTTACAGATATTAGCGGAAATGGAATTGCAAATGCACAAGTCCTTATTTATAATAATGATTTTACTTTCACACTTACAACTGATGTAAATGGAAATTTTAATGTAGCTAATATGTATGATGGAAATTATGAGGTAATAGCTGGACAGTGGGGATACAATACAATTTGTACAAATGAGAATATTACAACTACTAACAACAATCTTACAATAGTTCTTCCAGAGGGTTATTATGACGATTTCACCTTTGATTTTGGATGGAGTGTAAGTGGAGGGATTACACCAAGTGATCCTGGTAGATGGGAGAGAGGTGATCCTGAAGGGACTTCAAGTCAAGGATTAAATTATAATCCTGATGATGATGTTAATTCAGATTGTTTTGAGTATGCTTATGTGACAGGTTTAGCTGCTGGTGGTCAGACTGGAAGTAATGATGTGGATGATTTTAATACTATTTTAATATCGCCTTTATTTGACTTGACTTCAAATCAGCCACACCTCTTAAATTATCACTCTTGGTTTGCAAATGGTGGTGGTGGTTGGGGAGGAGGCAGTACTCCAAATGATACATTAACTGTGAGTATTAGTAATGGAAATACGACAGTAGTTTTGGAAACTATGACAGTTAATTCTCCCGATACGGGACAATGGAATTTCAGAACTTTTGATTTAGGACAATATATAACACTTACAACAGATATGCAGGTAATTATTGAGACAGCAGATTGGGATTCATTAGGGGGACATTGGGTGGAAGGAGGTTTTGATATGTTCAATATTACTTCAGGCCCTCAAACAGGAGTTGAGGATATGGTAACCGAATCTTTTATTATTTACCCAAACCCAACAAAAGATAACATTGTAATAAAAAGTGTAGTAAAAGGAGAAGTGGAAATTCGAAATATCTTGGGTGAAACAATAATTACTTCACAAAAGGAAACAGAAACGAAAGTTATAGATGTATCCGATTTAGCTAGTGGAATTTATATCATAAAATTAGGACAAACATCCCGTAAATTCTTTAAAAACAAGTAAAAATTATACATCATGAAAAAAATATTTCTTTTCTGTTTATTAGTAGCATTTAATATTCAAGGATTTTCTCAAAGTTTGAATATGTCTCTTGTTGGTAGTTATCATTCTTCTTGGAATAACTCCAGAGGTAGTGATGTTTGGGGCTGGGTAGATGGCAATGGAACTGAATATGCATTAGTTGGGCTTAGAGACAGGTTTTCAGTTATCAATCTTTCTAATCCATCTTCCCCAACAGAAGAATTTTATATTGATGAATCAGCTTATCAATCAAATTGGAGAGATATAAAAACCTTTGGCAATTACGCCTATATAACTACTGAGGCTTATGAAGGGCTTTTAATTGTTGACCTTAATGACATGACTGGAAATACATTCTGGCGTGTTTCTACCTTCACAAATCCTAATAATGGTAGTTCCGTTTATTTTTTGGCTGCCCGAAATCTATATATTGATGAGAATGGGATTGCATATATCTTTGGGGCAACAGACCCTGCATTGCCAGCAACAGATCCTAGTCAGCCAAATGGTGTTGTGTTTTTAGATGTAGCAAACAACCCTACAAATCCTGAATATTTAGGAGGATGGCAAGATTTCTACTCCAATGACGGAATGGCAAGAGGCGATACATTGTGGGCGACATGTATGGGAGAAGGCAAGTTTTTTGCAGTAGATGTTTCTAATAAAACGAATCCAACAGTAATAGGACAGCAAGCTTCTCCCACAGGTTTTACAAACAATTGCTGGATTTCTGATAATGGAGAATATCTGTTTGTTTCAGAGGAAGTTTCCAACGGATACATTACTTCTTATGATGTAACAGATTTAAATAACATTGTAGAGGTGGACAGGGTTCAATCAAATCCTGGAATAAATTCTAGCCCTAAGAATGTGGTTGTAGATGGAAATTTTTTGATTTGTTCTTACTATCGTGATGGAACCGTAGTGTACGATATCACTTTTCCTGGTAATATGATTGAGATTGGGTATTACGATTCTTTTTCAGGGGTTGGTAGTGGCTATGATGGTGCTTGGGGTGTTTATCCATTTTTACCTTCAAATTTGATTCTTGCAACCGATATTAATACGAATCCTACAGGTAATGGAAAATTAAATATTTATGATCGACAATTTCAACAAGGGTGTTTTGTACAAGGAACCGTAACGGATGCTTCAAACGGTAATCCACTTGATGGAGTTAATGTTGAAATTTTAACAACCCAGGAAACTACATCAACAAATATAACAGGCGATTATGCTATTGGAACAGCATCTTCTGGTACATATAATATAGTATTCTCAAAAGCAATGTATGCCTCAGATACCGTTTCTATGAATTTAACTAATGGCGTTATATTACCTCTAAACGTATTACTTGATCCTGTTCCAGCATTTGGAATCACAGGATCAGTTATAAACTCAAGTGGGATAGGGATTGAAAATGCTGATGTATTAATATATAATTCAAATATCTCACAATCTGTTACTACTGATGTAAATGGTAATTTTTCGATTAATTCAGTAAGTGGACAACATTTTTATGACGATTATTATGAAATAGTTGTTGGGAAATGGTCTTATAGAACATCTTGTAATAATCAGTATATTAGTTCTGCAACAAATAATTTATCTATAACATTGGATGATGGATATTATGATGACTTTACCTTTGATTTTGGCTGGACAGTAAGTGGGCAAGCTACTGATGGGATGTGGAGTGTTGGAGATCCTGAAGGAACTAGTGCGCAAGGGACAAATCTTAACCCTGAAGATGATGTAAATGGGGATTGTTATGTAAATGCTTATGTAACTGATCCTGCTGCTGGAAATCAAGCTGGTAGTAATGATGTAGATGACGGTGACGCAATACTTACTTCTCCTATTTTAGATTTGAGTAATTATACAACTCCACATATACATTATTATAGATGGTTTGCTAATGCGTATGGAACTTCACCAGATGATAGCTTGATTGTAAGAATCACTGATGGTAATTCAACTGTAGATGTAGAAGTGATAACCGCTAATTCACCAAATTTATCCTCTTGGCAGTTGAATAGTTTTAAAGTAAGTGATTATCTGGCTCCAACCAGTAGTATGCAAATTATTTTCTATACAGCCGATTTACAAAGTGGCAGCAACAATTATGTAGAAGCTGGAGTAGATAAGTTTCAGGTATCAAATTCTATCGTTCCTCCTACAGGAGTAATTAATATAAGTAAGCAGAATTTGAGTATTTACCCAAATCCAGCAAATGATAAAATTGTGCTAAAAAGCAAAGAGATGGGTAATATTGAAATTTATAATCTTTTGGGAGTAAAACTTCTTGAAAGCAGAAAGTATAACTTATTAAAAGAGATAGACATTTCTATTTTAGCAAAAGGATTATACATAATAAAATTAGGGCAAACAACTGGTAAATTCTTTAAAAACTAAATTAGAAATCATGAAAAAGATAGCACTATTATTTCTTATCGTTTCATTAAGCACCTCTTTGTTTGCTCAAAAAGGCAAAATAACATTAGGACTCGATTATCATAAAATGGATAATCCTTATGTGTATAATTCTCTAATGTATCCGTATGGTTATTATGGCCCCACTTATAGTTTTGAACCAAAAGTAGGTTATTTTTTATCTGACAATGTGGAGGTTGGATTGGGTTTTAAATCTGGTGATGATGAGATTGATTATGAGTATGCTTCACCAAATCCTTCTGGAAACGGAGAAGTTTATTTGTATAGTAACATCTCTAAGTCGTCCTATAGAATATTTAGTCCATACCTGAAATATTATACAAGAAACTTTTTTGTTTCTGCTCGGCTAGCACTAAATTCTTTTACTAACGAATATGATAATGCTTACCCGGTGTGGGAGGCAGATATCAATGGTGATTATTCCGTTATTGGTTTAGATGAGGCAGACTATAAAAGCACTACAACTACTAAAACAACTTCCTTAAAAATAGGATATGCATTAGAGTATAACGAAAAGCTGATTTTTGAACCAAGCATTGGCGTGAGTAAAATTTTCGGAGAAGTGGTAAACGAAAGCACAAATACTTATGCAGATGGCAGGCCACCTGTGGTATTGCCAAAAACTACTTCTCCTATTTCGAATGCTACCCATTTTAATGTTAATCTGGCTGTTAGTTGGCGATTAGGCAAATAATGAAGAAATTTCTTCTTGTCCTGTTTTTTATTCCGCTTTTTGTTAATAGCCAACAAAAAAAAGAAGTACTTTTTATAGGTAATTCTTATACTTATGTGAATAATTTACCTGATTTGGTAAAGCAAATTGCACTTTCATTTGGCGATTCACTTTTTCACGATAGTAGTACCCCAGGAGGAGCAAACTTTAATACTCATACAAATAATACACAAACGCTTGCTAAAATTAATCAGCAACAATGGGATTATGTGGTATTGCAAGCGCAAAGTCAAGAGCCTTCATTTTCTCCAGGACAAGTAGCAAATAACACATATCCTTATGCTGAAATTTTAGTAGATTCTATTCACGCCAACTCAAGTTGTACAGAGCCTTTATTTTTTATGACTTGGGGTCGAAAATATGGAGATCAGCAAAATTGTGCTGCTTACCCACCAATCTGTACATATTTAGGAATGCAACAAAGGTTAAGGGAAAGTTATTTAGAAATGGCTTTTAACGATAGCGCATCTTGTGCGCCAGTGGGTATGGCTTGGAAAAAATCCATTGCGATAGACAGTACGCTTAACTTATATTCTTCTGACAATAGCCACCCGAGTATTTATGGAAGTTATCTGGCGGCTTGCACTTTTTACGCCAGTATTTTCAAAAAAAGTGCAAGTGGAAGTAGCTTTTGGCCAAATGGAATTGATTCTATTACTGCCTATAATTTACAGCAAATAGCATCTAGTACGGTTTTGGATAGTTTAGCAGTTTGGCATATTTTCAATGCCAATTTTACCTTTGTTCAGAATAACGATAGCATTTCTTTTAGCAATCTCTCTTCCAACTTTGATAGTATTGTATGGGATTTTGGAGATGGTAATACATCTAACTTAACAAATCCTAATCATATTTATTCAGGAAGTGGGAATTTTACTATCACACTCACAACTTACACCAATAGTGCTTGCCAAATAGATACTTCTACCGCTACTATTTCTGTTAGTATTCCTTCTGCCATAAAGGAAAACACAAAAGATAAAATCCTTATCAGAACTACCGATATTCAAGGCAGAAATTGTATGCCTTTTAAAAATTTTCCATATCTCTACTTTTATAATGACGGTACAGTGGAAAAAAGAATAGTAATAGAATAATAAAAATTGGTAGAGCACGTAATAATTGATCCATTAAGCGCAATTTGGTGGAAAGGAATATTGAGTGCTTTTTTTGGTCTTGTAATCATTTTAGTTTTATTCAGAAAACAATCCTTAGTTGTTAAAGAAAATTTTTGCAAAATTCTAGCAATTGCATTTATCCTTGTTTACCTTATTACTATTATAAGCACCATAGCAAATGGGACTTGGAATATAAGGGATCATTTACCACTGCATTTGTGTAGAATTTCCTTTATTATTTGCACTATTACCTTATTCAATAGAAAACAATGGATGTACGAATGGTGCCTTTTTTTGGCTATTCCTGCCGGCCTGCATTCCATACTTACCCCAGAATTAACCAATGGATTAAATAATTGGAATTTGTTCGAATATTATTTTGTACATGGAGGAATGCTATTAGTACCTTTATATTTAACTTATTTAATTGGTATGCGCCCAAGAGTAAAGGCATGGCTCCACAGTTTTTATCGGCTGCAAATTCCAGCTGTTCTTATTTTTCCATTTAACTTTATTATCGATTCTAACTATATGTATTTAAAGGCAAAACCAATTGTAGATAATCCCTTACTAATAGGGGAGTGGCCCTATTATATTTTGGTTTTGGAATTAATTACACTGCTTCATATTTATATTATTCACTTGGTTATATTTAAAAAGATAGCTTAATAGAAATATCCAAATATTTGCTCGATTTTTTTATTGTAGTTATATAACTTATTTTTAGAAAACCTAAATCTTCTTATCTGATAAAGGAAATAATCTACTAAAGTTACTAACATCTTAATTAGAAGTCAAATAAATTTATATATTTGATGCGTTATTAACCAAAACAATTTATTATGAAACGAATCTTACTCTTTTTATTTTTTATTCCCTTTTTACTAAGCGGACAAACATCTTATACTATTACTACTGCTGGCCCTTCTTTTTCACCAGATACATTAATAGTTAATGTTGGTGACACTATTAATTTTATTTTAGGCGGTTATCATAATGCAGTAGAAGTAAGCCAATCTACTTTTATTGCAAATGGCACTACATCTAATGGTGGATTTAATATTGGTTTTGGTCAAACAGGAACTTATATTCCAACAACTGTTCAAAGCTATTATTATGTATGCCAGCCACATGTAACAATAGGAATGAAAGGAATAATTATTGCAAATGCATTGCCTATATATGGCTGTACAGATTCTACAGCTTTGAATTATAATCCACTTGCAACTTTTGATGATGGTTCATGTACTTATCCAGCTGCTAACTTATATTTT